>CAYYVJ010000012.1:0-33032 GCA_964475115.1 uncultured Lachnospiraceae bacterium | reverse complement strand
GTTGCTATTGATGATAAAAAATATTCACCACAAGAAATTTCAGCTATGATTCTTCAAAAATTAAAAGCAGATGCTGAAAATTATTTAGGAGAAAAAGTAACAGAAGCTGTTATTACAGTTCCAGCTTACTTTAATGATGCTCAAAGACAAGCGACAAAAGATGCTGGTAAAATTGCAGGACTAGATGTAAAGAGAATCATCAATGAGCCAACAGCAGCAGCTCTAGCTTACGGTCTTGATAATGAACATGAGCAAAAAATCATGGTATACGATTTAGGTGGTGGTACATTTGATGTATCTATTATTGAAATCGGTGATGGTGTTATTGAAGTTTTAGCAACTTCAGGTGATAACAAACTTGGTGGAGATGACTTTGACCAAAAGATTACAGATTATATGTTGGCTGAATTCAAAAAATCAGAAGGAGTAGATTTATCTACTGATAAAATGGCTCTTCAAAGATTAAAAGAAGCAGCTGAAAAAGCAAAGAAAGAATTATCTTCTGCTACAACAACAAATATTAACCTTCCATTTATTACAGCAACAAATGAAGGTCCAAAACATTTTGATATGAATTTGACAAGAGCTAAATTCGATGAATTAACACATGATTTGGTAGAAAGAACAGCGGTTCCAGTGCAGAACGCATTAAAGGATGCAGGAATTTCAGCTTCTGAATTAAATAAAGTACTATTAGTTGGCGGATCTACTCGTGTTCTTTCAGTACAAGAAAAAGTAAAACAACTAACAGGAAAAGAAGCATCTAAGACTTTGAATCCTGATGAATGTGTAGCGATTGGTGCATCTATCCAAGGCGGTAAGCTTGCTGGAGATGCAGGAGCAGGTGAAATCCTATTACTTGACGTAACTCCATTGTCTCTATCTATTGAAACTATGGGTGGAATCGCTACAAGATTAATCGAAAGAAATACAACAATACCTACAAAGAAAAGCCAGATATTCTCTACTGCAGCAGATAATCAAACAGCAGTTGATATAAATGTAGTACAAGGTGAAAGGCAGTTCGCAAAAGACAATAAAAGTTTAGGTCAATTTAGACTAGATGGTATTCCACCAGCAAGAAGAGGTGTTCCACAAGTTGAAGTAACTTTTGATATTGATGCCAACGGTATTGTTAATGTATCAGCGAAAGACCTTGGAACAGGTAAAGAGCAACATATTACTATTACAGCAGGATCTAATATGTCAGATTCAGACATCGATAAGGCAGTTAGAGAAGCAGCTGAATTTGAAGCTCAAGATAAGAAACGTAAAGAATCAATTGAAGTACGTAATGATGCAGATTCTATGGTATTCCAGACAGAAAAAGCATTAGAAGAAGTTGGCGACAAGCTAGATAGTAATGAGAAAGCTACTGTAGAAGAAGATTTGAAGGCTTTAAAAGATTTAATTGAGAAAACAAACCCTGAAGAAATGACTGATTCACAAGTAGAGGAAATTAAAGCAGCAAAAGAAAAGTTAATGACTGGTGCACAAGCTTTATTTGCTAAAGTATACGAGCAATCTCAAGGAGCAGCAGGCCCTGATATGGGAGCAGGGGAAAGTACTTCTTATGATGATAATGTAGTAGACGGAGACTACAAAGAAGTTTAATTCCCACATATAAAAAAATATTATCCCTGCTAGAGGTTTCTGGCAGGGATATAGTACATTAATAGTAAGCGAAATTAGAAAGGTGACAACAATGGCAGATAAAAGAGATTATTACGAGGTTCTGGGTGTAGCAAAAGGTGCTAATGACGCAGACTTAAAAAAGGCATATAGACAATTAGCAAAAAAATATCACCCTGATACAAACCCTGGAAATAAAGAGGCAGAAGCAAAATTCAAGGAAGCTTCTGAAGCATATGCTGTCTTAAGTGATTCTCAAAAACGTCAACAATATGATCAGTTTGGTCATTCAGCGTTTGATGGTGGCGGAGCTGGAGCTGGTGGATTTGACTTTAATATGAACGATATGGGCGATATTTTTGGCGACATTTTTGGTGACCTTTTTGGATCGGGTTCAAGAGGTGGAAGAAGAGCAAACAATGGACCAATGAAAGGAGCTAATTTAAGGACTGGAGTTCGCATCACATTCAATGAAGCTGTATTTGGTGTGGAAAAAGAACTTGAATTAAACTTGAAAGACGATTGCGAGACTTGCCATGGTACTGGTGCAAAACCGGGTAGTAGTCCTGTGACATGTCAAAAGTGTAATGGAAAAGGTCAAGTTGTATATACACAACAATCTCTTTTTGGCATGGTAAGAAATGTACAAACTTGTCCAGATTGTAATGGTAAGGGAACGATTATAAAAGAAAAATGTTCTGACTGCTATGGCTCTGGATATATTACAAATAGAAAGAAAATACAAGTTTCTATTCCAGCGGGTATTGATGATGGACAACGAATTCGAATTGCTGAAAAAGGTGAGCCAGGTATTAATGGCGGAGAAAGAGGAGATTTACTTGTAGAAGTAAGTGTTTCAAGACATCCGATTTTCCAACGTCAAGAATATAATATCTTTTCAACAGCTCCTATTTCTTTTGTGACAGCAGCCTTAGGTGGAGAAATAAAAATAAATACAGTAGATGGTGATGTATTGTATGATGTGAAGTCCGGAACTCAAACAGATACAAAGGTACGTTTGAGAGGTAAAGGTGTTCCTTCTTTAAGAAATAAACAAGTAAGAGGGGATCATTATGTAACACTGGTTGTTCAAGTGCCTGAAAAATTAAATGAGGAACAAAAGCAATCACTTCGTATGTTTGATGAATCAATGAAGGGTCCTCAAGTAGATGCAAAAGAAACAAAAGAAAAAAAGAAAAAAGGCTTTATGGATAAAATAAAAGAAACCTTAGAATAAAATGTTGCTTTTGTGGAGGGTAAATTAGATGAAATGGAATAAGTATACAATCAAAACAACGACAGTTGCTGAAGATCTTGTAGGTGATATGCTTATAGAACTTGGGATTGATGGTATAGAAATAGAAGATAATCAGCCTTTAACAGAAGCTGATAAAAAGGCTATGTTTATAGATATATTACCTATTCTTCCGCCAGATAAAGGGGATGCATATATTAGCTTTTATTTAGAGGAAGACTCCAAACAAGAAGAGATTCTTCTTTCTGTACAAGAGGGAATAAATGAGTTAAGAACTTTTGTAGAGGTGGGAGAGGGTAGCATAATAAAAAGTAAAACAGAGGACAAAGATTGGATTAATAATTGGAAGAAACATTTCAAATCCTTTATGGTAGATGATATTTTGATTAAGCCTTCTTGGGAAAAGCTAAAAGAGGAGGACAAGGATAAAGTACTAATTAAGATTGATCCAGGGATTGCATTTGGAACTGGCATGCACGAAACGACACAGCTTTGTATTCGACAACTCAAGAAATATATTACAAAGGGTGTAAAAGTGTTAGATGTAGGGACAGGTAGTGGGATTTTATCCATAATTTCCTTGAAATTAGGTGCATCTTATTTAGTAGGAACAGATTTGGATCCCAATGCGGTTTCAGTTGCTCATGAAAATACGCTAGTTAATGGAATCGACTCTGCTAAATTCACGGTATATGAAGGAAATATTATTGATGATGAAAACTTGCAAAAAGAAGTAGGGTTTGAATCCTATGACATTGTAGTGGCAAATATTTTAGCTGATGTAATCATACCTTTGCAAAGGGTGATTTCGAGACAATTAAAAGCAAATGGAATTTTTATTTCTTCTGGTATTATTAATACCAAGGAAGCTGCAGTCGTAAAAGCCATAGAAGAAAATGCAGATTTAGAAATCATTGAGATAACAAAACAGGGTGAATGGGTATCAATCACTGCAAGAAAGAAATAATTAGGACTAAGGAGAAAGCTGTGTATCATTTTTTTGTAAATCCTTCACAAGTTGGAGAAAAAACAATTTCAATTATTGGTCCAGATGTGAATCATATAAAAAATGTTTTGAGAATGAAGTTAGAAGAAAAAATGCTGATTAGTAATGGTGAGGACAGCGAATATCTATGCAAGATCATTGAGATAGAAAAGGATGAGATTGTTGTAGAAATCATGGAAATAGAGAAACGTTCTGTTGAACTACCAGCTAAGATATATTTATTTCAAGGCTTGCCCAAAAGTGATAAAATGGAGCTGATTATTCAAAAGGCAGTCGAACTTGGGGTGCATGAAATTATTCCTGTAGCGACAAAAAGAGCCGTAGTGAAATTAGATGAAAAAAAAGAGGCGAGTAAACTAAAACGCTGGTCTCTTATAGCAGAAAGTGCAGCGAAACAGTCTGGACGTATGGTGGTTCCTGATATTAAAAATGTTATGACACTAAAAGAAGCTATTGACTATGGAAGGGATTTTGACTATAATTTAATTCCTTATGAACTTTTGCAAGGGATGAAAGAAACAAAAGAATTAGTGAAGAAAATAGAAGTTAGAAACTCTATTGGTATTTTTATTGGACCAGAAGGTGGTTTTGATGAAACGGAAATTAATTACGCCAAAGAAAATGGTCTCTATCCAATTTCTTTAGGTAAAAGAATTTTGCGAACGGAAACAGCAGGTCTAACGATTTTATCTATTCTAATGTTTCAATTGGAGAATTAGCTTATGAAAGCGGGATATAATGAAAGTCTATTTAGATAACTCAGCTACAACAAAGGTACTTGATTCTGTTAAGGATATTGTGATAAAAACCATGAAAGAGGATTTTGGAAATCCTTCTTCATTGCATATAGAAGGTATCCATGCGGAACAGTATATAAAGGAATCAAAGAGTATAATTGCAAAGCTTTTAAAGATAGAAGAGAAAGAAATTATCTTTACATCAGGTGGTACAGAATCAAATAATCTAGCTATTGTTGGAACAGCTTTAGCTAATAGAAGAGAAGGAAAACATATTATTACTTCTATGATTGAACATCCATCTGTATCGAATACTATGAAACATCTAGAAGGAGAAGGGTTTTCTATCACTTACTTGCCTGTAGACAAGGATGGAAGAGTGAATCCGAAAGAGTTAGAAGAGGCTATTTGCGAGGACACTATTTTGGTGTCTATTATGTATGTGAATAATGAAATAGGTTCTATACAAAAAATTGAAGAGCTTACTGCTATTGCAAAAAAGAAAAACCCTAAAATATTGTTTCATGTAGATGCAATTCAAGCATTTGGGAAAATTAAAATTTATCCGAAAAGACAAGGAATTGATTTGCTTTCTGTAAGTGGACATAAGTTTCACGGACCAAAAGGAATTGGATTCCTATATATAGATAATAGAGTAAAGGTTAGCTCTCTTATATTTGGTGGAGATCAACAAAGAGGATTGCGTTCCGGTACTGAAAATGTTCCAGGGATAGCAGGGATAGGAATAGCAGCAAAAGAGGCTTATGAAAACTTAGACAAAAAAGTGGATAGGCTATATGATTTGAAAAAAAGTTTTGCAGAAGCGATTCTGAAAATAGAGGGAACAAAAGTTAATGGCATATGGGAAAAAGAAAGTGCACCTCATATTATAAGTGTAAGTTTTAACGGCATTAAAAGTGAGGTTCTTTTGCATGCCTTAGAAGAGAAAGGTATCTATGTATCATCTGGTTCTGCCTGTGCTTCTAATAAATCTAGAGTCAGCCCAACCTTAAAAGGAATTGGTGTCTCTAAAGAACTTCTAGATTCTACTCTTCGCTTTAGTTTTAGTTATTTTACAACAAAAGAGGAACTAGATTACTGCATAGAGGTATTAGAAGAGGTACTTCCTACGCTTAGAAAATATTCAAAAAGATAGGAGTAAAATACAATGTTTAAAGCATTTATGGTTAAATATGGAGAAATTGGATTAAAAGGCAAGAATCGATACTTGTTTGAAGACGCTCTAGTTAGGCAAATGAATTTTGCATTAAAAAAGGTAGAAGGAAAGTTTAAAGTTTCTAAGGTTCAAGGTAGAATCTATGTGGACACAATTGGAGAATTTGACTATGAGGAAACCATTTCTGCTTTAAAGAAGGTTTTTGGAATCGTTAGCATATGCCCAATGGTGCAAGTGGAAGATAATGGCTTTGAGGATTTGACAATAAAAGTCTTAGAATATATAGATGCAGTTTACCCAGATAAAAACACTACTTTTAAAGTACATGCGAGACGTGCAAGGAAAAATTATCCTTTAAATTCTTTGGAAATTAATGCAGAGTTAGGCGGAAGAATATTAGATGCGTTCCCTGAAATGAAGGTAGATGTTCATCATCCGAAAATCAATTTACATGTTGAAATAAGACAAAAAATTAATATTTATTCTGAAATTATACCTGCTAGTGGTGGAATGCCAATAGGAACAAATGGAAAAGCAATGTTACTTTTATCGGGTGGCATTGATAGCCCTGTAGCAGGATGGATGATTGGAAAAAGAGGCGTTGAAATAGAGGCCACTTATTTTCATGCACCTCCTTACACAAGTGAAAGAGCAAAGCAAAAGGTAGTGGACTTAGCAAAGCTAGTTTCTATCTATACGGGACCAATTAAGTTGAATGTAGTAAACTTCACAGAGATTCAATTATATATATATGAAAAATGTCCACATGATGAATTGACAATAATTATGAGACGTTATATGATGAAAATTTCAGAGAGATTAGCAGAAAAAAGTGGCTCCATGGCCTTGATTACAGGTGAAAGTTTAGGACAAGTTGCTAGCCAGACCATTCAAAGTCTAAACGCAACCAATGAAGTGTGTAATATGCCAGTATTTCGTCCTCTAATTGGTTTTGATAAGCAAGACATTGTAGATATTGCATTGAAAATTAATACTTATGAAACTTCTATTCAGCCTTTTGAAGATTGCTGTACTATTTTTGTGGCCAAACATCCTGTAACGAAACCAAGCTTAGATCATATTAAAAAGTCTGAGACGAATTTAGTTGAGAAGATAGATGAATTGTTGGAAATTGCTATAAATACAGTAGAAACTATTGTTTGTGACTAATTTATAGAGATTTTGCCCATAAATAAAAGAGTATATAATACGAGTGTGCAAGAATGCACAATGGTATTATATACTCCTTAAATTTTGTTTTCTTATTAGTTAGATAAGGTATGGTGCAAGGATAGATAAGATTTCGTCTGCATCGCCTTCTGCATGGATGTTTAAGTCAATCGGTCTTGAAAGATCTAAACTAAAAATACCCATGATAGATTTTGCATCAATTACATATCTACCAGATACTAAATCAAAATCAATATCAAATTTTGTGATATCATTTACGAATGCTTTAACCTTGTCAATTGAATTTAAAGAAATTTTAACAGTTTTCATTGTATACCCTCCTAAAATGTAGTTTTGAATAATAAAAAACAATATTCATTCCCTTACATAGTACAATTTGAATGTTAAAAAGTCAATATACAAAGTAAATAAAAATAATAAAAAAAGTATTACAGTTCAGCCTAAGCTCGATTTCGCTCTGCTACATCTCGCTTTGGCAGAGTGCCAAATAAACTTCCAATGATATATGCATACAAAAGCAAGCTTTCTCCTGCATATATCACTGAAAATTGCTTGGCTGAACTGTAAAAAAATAGGAGCAAAAAATGAAGAGAGCAGCATTACATAATTTGGGTTGCAAAGTCAATGCCTATGAAACAGAATCGATGCAACAGAAGCTTGAAGAAGATGGATATGAAATTGTTCCATTTGCTGAAAAAGCAGATGTTTATATAATAAATACCTGTACAGTTACAAACATGGCAGATAGAAAAAGTAGACAAATGATTCACAAAGCAAAAAAGATGAATCCAGATGCTATTGTAGTAGCTGCAGGTTGTTATGTTCAGGCATCAGAAGAAGATTGCCGCCAAGACAATGCGATTGATATTATTATTGGAAACAATAAAAAAACAATGCTTGTTGATATTTTAAGAGAATATAAAGAGCAAAAAAATGAAATAGAAACAATCATTGACATTAATCATACAAATGAGTATGAAGATATGTCCATTAGTCGTGTTGAGAATCATACAAGAGCTTACATAAAAATTCAAGATGGATGCAACCAGTTTTGTTCTTATTGCATTATTCCTTATGCTAGAGGACGTGTGAGAAGTAGAACAGTGAGCTCGATTTTAGAGGAAGTCACTACGCTTTCAGCTGGTGGATATAAGGAAATTGTATTGACGGGTATTCATTTGAGTTCTTATGGAATCGATTTTATAGAAGAAAAAGAAACCTTGCTGACTTTACTTGTAAAGTTACATGAGATTAGTGGAATTGAGAGGATTCGTCTAGGTTCACTAGAACCGAGGATTATCACAGAAGAGTTCGTATCCACTATTAGTAAGCTTTATAAAATATGTCCACATTTTCATTTATCTCTTCAAAGTGGATGTGATTCAGTTTTAAAAAGAATGAATAGGCGATACACAAATAGTGAATACTATGATAAGTGTAATTTGCTAAGAGAGTATTATGATAATCCTGGTATTACAACAGATATTATAGTTGGTTTTCCAGGAGAGACGAAAGAAGAATTTAATACTACAAAAGAATATGTGAAAAAAATAGGATTTAGTGAAATGCATGTTTTCAAGTACTCAAAAAGAAATGGAACAAAAGCAGCAACTATGCCTGAACAAGTACAGGAAGAAATCAAAACAATTAGAAGTAATGAATTAATAGAGTTAGGAAAAGAACTTTCTAAGAAGTTTCGCCAAAATCTTGCTGGAAAAATAAAAGATATTCTTTTAGAAGAGAGTATTATAATAGAAGGTGAATCCTATGCGACAGGCTATACCAAAGAATATGTTAAAGTCGCAGTAAAGGCAACGTCCATGCAATCTGGTGAAATTATCCAAGCTGTTTTTACAGATGTTTTGAAAAATGAAATGGTAATTGGAACGATTAAAAAAGACTAGAAGAAAATAAACTACTTGCCGAAATACTAAATATATATTAGAATATAAATTACAAGTAGAGTGAATTGTGTAATTATTGATATGACTTGAGGATGTGAAAACATGAAAGATATTCGAAATACTCAATATTTTAAAGTAGTACCAGAACCTAAAATGGAAGTGGCAGAGCTTTTGGCAAAAGTGTATGAGGCCTTATCAGAGAAAGGTTATAATCCGGTAAGCCAAATTGTTGGATACATAATGTCAGGCGATCCTACTTACATAACAAGTCATATGAACGCTCGCAGCCTTATTATGAAGGTTGAACGTGATGAACTGCTAGAAGAAATTTTGAAATATTATATTGTGAAAAAATTAGAAGCAGGGAAATAGATTTTGCTATAGATTACCCCTGTTGGAGGAAATTACATGAGAATCATGGGACTTGACTATGGCTCAAAGACGGTAGGAGTAGCCATTAGCGATGCCTTATTGATTACTGCCCAAGGAATTGAGATTATACGTAGAGAAAAAGAAAACAAGCAGCGTCAAACACTTGCAAGAATAGATGAGTTGATAAAAGAATATGAAGTAGATAAAATTGTTTTAGGTTATCCAAAGAATATGAATAATACAATTGGAGAACGTGCTGAAAAGACTCAGTTATTTAAAGAAACAATAGAAAAGAGAACAGGACTAGAGGTTATTCTTTGGGATGAACGTTTAAGCACTGTTTCTGCAGATAGAACAATGATGGAAATGAATATTAGACGTGAGGATAGATTCAAATATGTAGATGAAATCGCAGCAATATTTATATTACAAGGATATTTGGATTCTATAAAAAAATAGGAGAAATTAAAGTGGAAAAAATTAAATTTATGGTTTCAGAAACAGAGGAAGAAGTAGAATTCTATGTGGTTGATGAAACGAAGGTAAATGGTGTAAATTATTTACTAGTAACAGAATCAGATGATGAAGATGAAGAAGCGGATGCATATATTCTGAAAGACTTATCAAAAGAAGAAGATGCAGAAGCTATTTATGAGATATTGGAAGATGATGATGAAATAGAATATGTTTCAAAAATATTTGCTGAAATATTGGAAGATATAGACTTAGAAAGATAACAAATGTTCCGCACAGTAAATTGTATATTGAGGTGCAAAATGCCAGTAGACAGAAATGAATTTAAAGACATGCTAAAATCCAAAGGGCTAAAGGTTACAAATCAAAGAATCATGGTTTTGAAAGCATTAGCAGACAATCCAGGACAACATCTATCTACAGAGGAAATTTACGATCTTGTGAAGAGAGAGTCTCCTGAAATAGGATTAGCAACAGTGTATAGAACCACTCAAGTTTTGTTAGATTTGGAATTAATAGATAAAATTAATTTAGATGATGGTTTTGTTCGTTACGAAATCAGCCATAGTGGTGGCAAAGGAGGAACACATCACCATCATCATTTAATATGCCTAGAATGTGGTAAGGTATTTTCCTTTGAAGGTGATTTGTTAGAGAAACTCGAGAAACGGATTGAAGATACTATGTCTTTTGATATCGTCGACCACGAAGTAAAGTTATTCGGATATTGTAAAGAATGCAATAAACATAAAAAAGAAAATTAAGTGCGGATGCTTATTATACATAAAAAATTATGGAGGTGTAATTGTTGAAAAATGAAAACAATTCAAAAGTAAAAATCATTCCTTTAGGTGGATTAGAACAAATAGGAATGAACATGACTGTCATCGAACACGAAGACAGTATTATTGTGGTGGACTGCGGTATAGCATTCCCTACAGATGACATGCTAGGAATCGATTTAGTTATTCCTGATGTCACATATTTAAAAGAAAATATAAGTAAGGTGAAAGGCTTCTTTATAACTCATGGACATGAAGATCATATCGGTGCCCTACCTTATATCTTAAAAGAGATAAATGTTCCTGTTTATGCAACAAAATTGACAGTAGCTTTAATTGAGAATAAATTAAAGGAACATAATTTATTAAAAACAACAAAACGTAAAGTGGTAAAATATGGACAATCAATTAATTTAGGTTGTTTTAGAGTAGAATTTATTCGTACAAATCATAGTATTGCAGATGCGGCTTCACTTGCAATCTACACTCCTGCTGGTACAATTGTACACAGTGGAGACTTTAAGGTGGATTACACACCAGTTTTTGGAGAAATGATAGATCTACAACGTTTTAGTGAAATAGGGAAAAAAGGCGTATTAGCTTTTCTTTGTGATAGCACAAACGCATTAAGACCAGGGTTTACTAGCTCTGAGAAAACAGTAGGTAAGACCTTCGATAACATTTTTGCTGAAAATAAAAATAATCGAATTATTGTTGCTACTTTCTCATCTAATGTGGATCGTGTGCAGCAGATTATAAATTCGGCTGCAAAATATGATCGTAAAGTAGTAGTAGAAGGAAGAAGTATGGTCAATGTTATAGGTACAGCAAGTGAATTGGGTTATATAAAGATTCCGGATAGTACCTTAATAGAGATTGAGCAGATGAAGAATTATCCAGATGAAAAAATTGTATTGATTACAACAGGTAGTCAAGGAGAGTCTATGGCGGCTCTATCAAGAATGGCTGCATCTATTCATAGAAAAGTTACGATAAAGCCAAATGATACAATTATATTTAGTTCTACTCCGATTCCTGGAAATGAAAAAGCTGTTTCTAAAGTTATTAATGAGTTATCTATGAAGGGCGCAAATGTAATTTTTCAAGATACTCATGTGTCAGGTCATGCTTGCCAAGAAGAGATAAAGCTGCTTTATTCACTTCTACGTCCGAAATACTCTGTTCCTGTTCATGGTGAATTCAGACACCTAAAAGCACAGGCAGAACTTGCAATGGGACTTGGAATAGAGAAGGATAATATCTTTATTATGTCTTCTGGAAATATTCTTGAATTAGATGGAGAATCTGCTGGAATCACTGGACAAGTACAAACTGGTGGAATCTTTGTAGATGGTTTAGGCGTAGGCGATGTAGGAAATATTGTACTTCGTGATCGTCAAAATCTTGCTGAAAATGGAATTATTATTGTAGTTCTTACTTTAGAAAAATACAGTAATCAATTACTTGCAGGACCAGATATTATTTCTAGAGGTTTCGTTTATGTAAGGGAATCTGAGAATCTTATGGTAGATGCAAGGGGAGTAGTTTTGGGAGTTGTTGAGGACTGCTTAGAGAAAAATATTTCTGATTGGAATAAAATTAAAAACGTTATAAAAGATAGTCTAAGTGATTATTTATGGAAACGTATGAAGAGAGATCCTATGATTTTACCGATTATTATGGAAGTGTAAGAGATAAGAAGTATAGACAAAAGGAGACGAGTGTAATGATTAGAAAAGCGACCAGTATGATTATATCTATATCTATACAAATGATTATGGTAGTACTTATAATTATGTTTGTGTATAGTGCGGGTGTGAAAGGATTCGAGTTTGGGCTATCTGTCTTTACACCATCTTCAATTGCACCAACACCCGGTAAGGATATTATGGTAATTGTTGAAGAAGGAGCATCTGATTTAGAGATTGCGAAACTCTTAGAGGAAAAAGGCTTGATATCAGACTATAAGGTATTCTTGATTCAAGCAAAGTTATATATGGCAGACATGAATCCTGATTCTTATACTTTAAATACGTCTATGACTTCTGAAAAAATGATAGAAATCATGGCGGCTAATCAAGAAGAGAAAGAGTAGGATTTGTAGTGATTGTAGACGAAAGAATTATATCATATATTAATTCCCTAGATAGTGGGAATAGTGATTTGTGCGATGAGATTCGGGAAAAAGCTATTTTAGATTATGTTCCGATTATCAGGCAAGAAACAGAAAGTTTATTAAAGGTACTACTTCGTATAAAAAAACCAAAACGTATTTTAGAAGTAGGTTCGGCAGTGGGATATTCGGCGCTTATAATGAGTGAGAATATAGAGAACGACTGTCACATTACAACCATTGAAAGATATGAAAAAAGGATCCAGATAGCAAAGGCGAATTTTGTAAGGGCAGGCAAGCAAGATGTGATTACCCTTATAGAAGGAGATGCTTTAGAAGTATTAGAGCATTTAACAGAAAAATATGATTTTATTTTTATGGATGCTGCTAAAGGACAATATATAAATTTTTTGCCGGCTATTATGAAACTTCTAGAGATAGGAGGGATATTAGTGTCTGACAATGTTTTGTTAGATGGGCATATTGTGGAATCACGCTATGATATTATTAGGAGAAACCGTACGATTCATGGCAGAATGTTAGAGTATTTAGATACCATAACTCATATGGATGAGCTTCAAACGGCAATTATTCCAATCGGGGATGGTGTGACTATAAGCACACGTTTAGATGTAAATAGAGAGGAAGTTATTTCATGAGGTATCCCGAATTACTAGTACCAGCAAATAGTTTAGAGGTTTTAAAAATCGCTGTCATATATGGTGCAAATGCTGTATATATAGGTGGAGAGGCCTTTGGATTACGCGCTAAAGCCAAGAACTTTACATTAGATGAAATGAGAGAAGGTATAGAATTTGCTCATGCTCATAATGTGAAAGTATATGTGACTGCAAATATATTAGCTCATAATAATGATTTAGCAGGTGCAAGAGAATATTTTGAAGAATTAAAAGACGTGAACCCAGATGCAATTATTATTGCTGATCCAGGTATTTTTGCTATTGCAAAAGAAGTGTTACCTGAAATGGAATTACATATAAGTACTCAAGCGAATAATACCAATTATGGTACTTATTTGTTTTGGAGTGGGTTAGGAGCAAAGAGAGTAGTTTCTGCGAGAGAACTATCCCTTGAAGAAATAAAAGAAATCAGAGCTCAGATACCAGAAGAATTAGAGATAGAGACCTTTGTTCATGGAGCTATGTGTATGTCTTACTCAGGCAGATGTCTTTTGAGTAACTACATGACGGGTAGAGATGCAAATAGAGGAGAGTGTACTCATCCTTGCCGTTGGAAGTATTCTTTGGTAGAAGAAAAGAGACCGGGTGAATATATGCCAGTATATGAAAATGAAAGAGGAACTTACATTTTTAACTCTAAAGATTTATGTATGATTGAACATATTCCAGAATTAATAGATTCGGGTATTGATAGTTTTAAAATTGAAGGACGCATGAAGACAGCACTATATGTGGCTACAGTGGCTAGAACTTATCGATTAGCTATAAATGATTATATAAAAGATCCTTCTTATTATCAAAGTAGAATTCCTTTTTACAAAGAAGAGATTTCAAAATGTACCTATAGACAATATACAACTGGATTTTTCTTTAACAAACCGACAAGAGAAACACAGATTTATGACAACAATACATATGTGAAAGAATACACATATTTAGGAATTGTTGGAGAGAAAAACAAAGATGGCCTTTATGGAGTTGAGCAAAGAAATAAGCTTAGCGTAGGTGAAACGATTGAAGTAATGAAACCAAATGGGGATAATATTTCGGTTGTTATAAAAGAAATTCAGGATGAAAAAGGAAATCCAATGGAGAATGCTCCACATCCTAAGCAATTATTTTATATTGATTTAGGCATAGAATTAGATCAATATGATGTACTTAGAAGAAAAGAATTTGATTGACTAGGTCAGTTCGAAGAACTTTCCTGGTCAATCAAATGCATCCGGGGATGCGCATGATGCGTCAGAAGAAATTGTCACTAAGGTGACAGGCATCAGCACAAGAGTTTTGCAAGCGAAACTCTATAATTTAAATTGGGAAAGGCACTTCTTGGTGTTGTTATGCATAGATTATAACAAACACTCTTAGAGGTGCTTTTTTTGAAATCATTTCCTAACCCCTTGTCCCCAGAAGAAGAAAAATATTATCTTGAAAAAGTAGAAAAAGGCGATCAGAAAGCCAAAGACTTGCTTATAGAGCGAAATATGCGTTTGGTAGCTCACTTAGTTAAGAAATACAACTATGCGGACAGGGATATAGAGGATTTGATATCCATTGGAACGATTGGACTTATCAAAGCAGTAAATACCTTTGATCTAGAGAAGGGGAGTAGGCTGGGCACTTATGCGGCAAAATGTATTGATAATGAACTTCTTATGATGCTTAGGAGCGAAAAGAAGAAATCAAAAGAGTTTTCTTTATATGAACCTTTGGGTATTGATTCTGAAGGAAATTCTATCAGCCTTTTGGATGTAATAGAATGCGAGGGCATGGATGTATTTGATAAGATTAATTTAAATGCTAACATAAAGAAACTTTATGAAGTTGTGGATAAAATATTAAATGAAAGAGAAAAAGAAATTATTGTTCTTAGATATGGATTATCAAATGGAATTGAGGTAACTCAAAGAGAAATTGCAAAAAAAATGGGAATATCTAGATCGTATGTGAGTAGAATAGAAAAGAAGGCCTTATTAAAATTAAGAGAATGCTTTGAACAAAGATGAAAAAAGGCATATTTTGTCAGATAAAAAAATAAAACAAGATTGATTTTATTCCATAAAATGGTTATAATGTAACCGTTGTGTAGAAAAATAATTAGGGATAAAAGAATAGGGGAGAAGAAAATTGAGTAGTGACATTTTAAAGGAGCTGGAGTATGTTGGGGTAGATACCCATGCTGCGTTGACTAGATTAGTGAGGAACGAAAGAGTATATGAAAAGATTTTATTTAACTTTTTATCTGACACTAATTTTTATGAGTTAGAAAATTGTATTGCAAAAAGAGATTATAAAAAAGCAATGTTTTCTGCTCATACACTAAAAGGCATAAGTGGTAATCTTGGTATGGAGCCTTTGTTTCGAAAACTAGATGAATTGGTTAAAAAAATATATAATAATGACTTTGTAGATATTGATATGTTGTTTCTGCAGATATCTAATATTTATCATTCAATTTATAGGGTCATTGAAAAACTTTAAAATAAAAAAATGCCCCAGACATCTGGAGCATTTTTTTATATGATTCTAATGATAAAGTCGAGATACTTCATATTTTGGTTCTGAAGTTAATTCAATTCCAAGGGTTTTAAATATTTTAATATCTACTTTTGATAACATTACAGAAGTATGAACCTGACATCCTTTTAATTTAGGAAGTTGTTTAAGGGCTGATTCAGCCATTTTATCAGTAGCTGCGCTTATAGAAAGAGCGATTAAGACTTCGTCAGTATGAAGTCTAGGGTTTTTGCTGCCAAGATAATCAACCTTTAGTCTTTGTATTGGTTCAATAGCACTAGGAGAAATCAAATGAATATCATGGTCAATTCCACCTAATACCTTTAGTACATTTAATAGAAGTGCAGCAGCAGCTCCTAATAATTCTGTAGTTTTGCCTGTAATTATTTCTCCTGTAGGAAGCTCTAGGGCAGCGACAGGAGACTTTTTCGCTTCTGCTAAGGTGTTTGCAGCTGATATGACTTTACGATCTTGAATGGTAACACCAGCTTGATTTAAGAGTAATTGTAGTTTGTATGTTTCTTCAGAAGCGTCTATGCCATCAGCTATTTTTGATAAAGCATTATAGTAACGCCTTATAATTTCCTGTTTTGAGGCCTTAGAGCAGATTTCATCATCAATAATACATTTTCCCGCCATATTTACACCCATATCCGTTGGTGACATATATGGACTCGCTCCATATATATTTTCAAACATAGCATTTAAAACAGGAAAGATTTCCACATCACGATTATAGTTTACTGTAGTGATACCATAAGCTTCTAAATGGAAAGGATCAATCATATTTACGTCATTTAAATCAGCAGTTGCAGCTTCGTATGCTAAGTTGACAGGATGTTTTAGTGGAAGATTCCATATTGGAAAGGTTTCATATTTAGAATAACCAGCTAAGATATTACGTTTATGTTCATGATAAAGTTGAGAAAGACAAGTGGCCATTTTCCCGCTTCCAGGACCGGGTGCGGTTACAACTACCAAAGGTCTTGTGGTTTCGATGTAGTCATTTTTTCCAAAACCTTCCTCACTTATAATGAGAGGGATGTTATTTGGATAACCTGGTATAAAATAATGAAGATATACTTTAATCCCTGCATTTTCCAATTTAGTCTTAAAATTAGCAGCATCTCTTTGACCAGAGTATTGGGTTATTGTGATGCTTCCGACAAATAAACCTTTGTCCTTGTATTCATCAATTAAACGTAGGACATCTAAATCATAGGTAATACCTAAATCTTCACGCATTTTATTCTTTTCAATATCTTCTGCACTAATTACAATTAAGATTTCGGCTTGTTCTGATAATTCCATAAGCATTCTTAATTTGCTGTCTGGTTCGAATCCTGGTAACACTCTTGATGCATGAAAGTCATCAAATAATTTACCACCAAACTCGAGATATAACTTATTTCCAAATTTTTGGATACGTTCCTTGATATGTTCTGATTGCATCTTTAAGTATTTTTCGTTATCAAATCCTATGTTCATGTTGTTTTACCTCGATTTATTTTTTATATATTACAAAAGTGAATGTTATTGTATGTGTTTGCTTGTAAACATGTTTTATTATAGCACAAGCTTTCACTTGCCTCAACGGATAAAACATCTTTTTGTAAAATTATCTTGTGAATTAAATTGATTTATAGTAGACTTAACTTAATATATAATTCTTGACGTTTCAGTCATCTGGCAGTTCGCCATCATTTTTCAAAAAAATAATTGAATATAGGAGAGTGGTCTTATTGTTTTGTAAAGTTTTAAGCGGTGCATTAAAAGGTATCGAAGGGCACATCATACAAGTAGAGTCAGACGTCAGTGATGGATTGCCTACTTTTGATATGGTTGGCCTTTTATCGTCAGAAGTAAAAGAATCTAGGGAGCGGGTTCGTACTTCATTAAAGAATTCGGGTTTTAAAATTCCTCCTAAACGTATTACGATTAATCTTTCTCCAGCAGACATAAGAAAAGAAGGCTCTTCTTATGATCTTCCAATCGCAATTGCTATTCTAGCAAATCTTGGATACATACCCAAAGAAAACATGGAAAATATATTAATAATTGGTGAATTAAGTCTAAATGGTGTTGTAAATCCAGTGAAAGGAATGCTTCCCATTATTAGTGCTGCAAAAGAATATGGTTGTACAACTTGTCTTATTCCAGAAATGAATGCGGATGAAGGTGCTATTATTGACAGGATTGATGTAATTGGAGTTCGTACAATTATGGAAGTGGTGGAAATTTTAACAGGACAGAAAATGAAAGAACCTGCCTATGTGGATAAAGAAAAACTATTTGCAGAGAAAAACATAAAAAAGGATCTGGATTTTAGTGAAGTGAATGGTCAGGAAGCGCTTAGACGTGCTGCAGAAGTTTCTGCAGCGGGAATGCATAATATACTAATGATTGGACCGCCTGGATCAGGTAAAACCATGGTTGCAAAAAGAATTTCAACTATTTTACCTAAATTAACATTAGAAGAAAGCATTGAGATTACGAAAATATACAGTGTTTCTGGACTGTTAGAGAAGGAGGAATCTTTGGTATTGGATCGTCCATTTCGTGCCCCACATCATACTATTTCTCCAAATGCCTTAATAGGAGGAGGACGAGTTCCAAGACCAGGAGAGGTTAGTTTGTCAAATCATGGAATTCTGTTTTTAGATGAGCTTCCCGAATTTAAGAGGAGTGCTCTGGAAATTTTGCGACAACCAATTGAAGATAGAAAGGTTCAGATATCAAGAGTTTCTGGAAGTTATATATTTCCTACAAATATTATGCTGGTAGCAGCTATGAACCCATGTAAATGTGGATTCTATCCCGATAGGAATCGATGTAATTGTAGTATGGTTGAAGTGAGTAAATATTTAGATAAAATTAGTTCGCCGCTGTTAGATCGAATTGATATGTCCATAGAAGTGTCTCCTTTAAATTATGAAGAGATTAAAAATGTTAAGAAAAATGAATCTTCAACTTCCATTAGAAAAAGGGTGGAGAGGGCAAGAAAAATTCAGTCAAGCCGTTTTAAAGAGAGTGGGATTCATTTTAATTGTGAGATTTCAGCAAAAGATTTAAATATTTATTGCAAATTAAATAAAAAAGGAAAAGAACTTATGGAAAAAGCCTTTGTTCAAATGAACTTGAGTGCTAGAGCCTATCATAGAATTTTAAAGGTAGCAAGAACAATAGCGGATTTAGATGGTAAAGATAATATAAGTGAAGCGCATTTAAGTGAAGCGGTTTTTTATAGAAATGTAAACACAAAATATAAGGGAAGTTAAGGAAAAGATTATGACAACAAAAGAATACTGGTATTGGTTGTGTAATGTGCCAACATTTGGAAGTAAAAAGATAAGTAAATTACTTAACCTGTTTCAGTCGCCAGAGATACTCTATTCTCTTAAAGATGAACGGATTAAGAAGATAAAAGGAATAAGTGAAAAAGATATTGAAGCATTTATAGAGAGTAAAAAAATCGATTGGAGTAAAGAATATAATAAGCTAATAGAAAAACGTATAGAGTTTATAACACCAATAGATCCTAATTATCCAAAACGTTTAGAAGCACTTGTTGATAAGCCTTATGGCCTTTATGTGAAAGGTGCTTTGCCGCAAAATAAGATTCCCACAGTTGCTATCATTGGATCTAGAAATTGTAGTAACTATGGGTTGGATATAGCAAAAGAGTTTGGAAGAGAGCTTGCTCATAATGGAATACAAATCATTAGTGGATTAGCGAGAGGGATTGATGGGGCGGGTCAAAGAGGAGCTATTTTGGGTGGAGGAAAAACCTTTGGAATATTGGCAGGTGGAGTAGATATATGTTATCCTAGAGAAAATATAGAATTATATATGGAAGTGCAAGAATCGGGAGGGTTAATAGGAGAAAATCCCGTGGGATCTGCGCCACTTGCTTGGCAATTCCCTATGAGAAATCGAATTATTAGTGGTCTTTCGGATATTGTATTAATTGTTGAAGCTAAGGAAAAAAGCGGTTCATTAATTACGGTAGATTTTGCTTTAGAACAGGGCAAAGATGTATTTGCTGTTCCAGGAAGGCTTACGGATAAACTGAGTAAAGGATGCAATGAGTTAATAAAATTTGGAGCAGGAATTGCTACAAAACCAGAAGATATTCTAGAAGAACTGGGAATAAAAGGACGGAATATAGCAGAGGAGAATCAAAAAAAAGAATTTTTGCTTGCAGAATCAGAAAGAATGTTGTATAGTTGTTTGGATTTACATCCTAAGAATATTCAGGATATTATTGAAGAGACTGGTTTGAGCGTAAGTGGCTTAACAGAAAGTCTTTTGAGACTGCAATTAGAAGGTCTTATTGATGAAAAAACAAAAGGTTATTACGTTATAAAAGAGAAGTAAGAGGGGAAACAAATGGCAAAATATTTAGTCATAGTAGAATCACCTACTAAAATAAAAGCAATAAAAAAATTTTTAGGGTCAAACTATGAAGTTGTAGCGTCAAACGGACATGTTAGAGATTTGCCTAAGAGTACGCTAGGCGTGGATTTGGAAAATGATTATGAGCCTAAGTATATTACCATAAGAGGGAAAGGTGATGTATTAGCGAAACTTCGTAAAGGAGTAAAAAAAGCAGATAAAGTATATCTGGCGACTGACCCTGACCGTGAAGGTGAAGCCATTTCTTGGCATTTGGCACAGGCACTAAAATTAGATGTTAATCAGTTAAATAGAATTAGTTTTAATGAAATTACAAAAAATGCAGTAAAAGCCTCTATCAAGGAGGCAAGAACGATTGACATGGATTTGGTAGATGCCCAACAAGCTAGAAGAATGTTGGATAGGATGGTTGGTTATACGATTAGTCCACTACTTTGGACAAAGGTTAAAAGAGGCCTAAGTGCGGGACGTGTACAATCAGTTGCATTACGACTTATTTGTGATAGAGAAGAAGAAATATCAGCATTTATACAAGAAGAATATTGGTCTTTAGATGTATTTTTAAAAGTGGATAAAGAGAAAAAGCCTTTAGTAGCAAAGTTTTATGGTGAATCAAAAGAAAAAAAAGTAATTGCTAATAAAAAAGAATTAGATGAAATCTTAAATAAGCTAGAAGGCGAAAAGTTTAAGATAGAAGAAATAAAAGAGGGAGAAAGAGTAAGAAAAGCACCTCTCCCATTTATAACTAGTACATTGCAACAAGAAGCGTCAAAGATTTTGAATTTTTCTACTCAGAAAACCATGCGTATCGCTCAGCAACTTTATGAAGGTATTGACATAAAAGGAAAGGGAACCGTTGGTCTTATTACCTACTTGCGTACAGATTCTACTCGTATATCAGATGATGCTGAAGTTATGGCAAGGCAATATATTGAATCTACTTATGGAGAGGCTTATAATGCTAAAAAAGAATCTGATAAAAAAAACAGTAAAAAGATTCAAGATGCCCATGAAGCAATTCGTCCAACTTACTTAGAATTAACACCTGTTATTGTGAAGGAATCATTATCAAGAGAACAGTTCCGATTATATCAACTTATTTGGAAACGATTTGTAGCTAGTCGAATGAGTCAAGCGGTATACCAAACTACATCGGTAAGATTAAGTGCGGGAAGCTATCGTTTTACTGCTAGTGCATCCAAGGTTAAGTTTGATGGTTTTTTATCTGTCTATACGGATGAAGAAGATGCAAAAGCAGAAGATGAAGGAACAATTGGAAGTATTTCAAAAGATTCAAAGCTTATGGTGGAAAACTTCGAACCCAAACAACATTTCACACAACCACCTGCTAACTTTACAGAAGCTGCATTAGTAAAAGCAATGGAAGAATTAGGAATCGGAAGACCAAGTACTTATGCGCCAACAATAACTACTTTGTTAGCAAGACGATATGTAATAAAAGAAAATAAAAATTTATATGTGACAGAACTGGGAGAGATTGTAAATAAAATAATGACAAAGGCTTTTCCGGCTATTATAGATGTTAATTTTACGGTGAATTTAGAAACTTTATTAGATAAAGTTGAAGAAGGAACTGTGAATTGGAAAGTTATTATTAGAAATTTCTATCCTGATTTAGATGAAGCAGTTAAAAATGCAGAAAAAGAATTGGAAGAAATTACAATAGAAGATGAAGTAACAGAGGTTATTTGCGAAGAATGTGGAAGAAATATGGTTATAAAGTATGGTCCACATGGAAAGTTTTTGGCTTGCCCTGGATTTCCTGATTGCAGAAATACAAAAACATATTTAGAAAAAATAGGGGTTGCTTGTCCTAAATGTAGTAAAGATATTGTGATAAGAAAAACTAAAAAGGGTAGAAGATACTTTGGATGTGAAGATAATCCGGAATGTGATTTTATGTCTTGGCAAAAACCGGTAAATGAAAAATGCCCAGAGTGTGGTGGAACCTTGGTGGAAAAAGGAAATAAACTTGTTTGTCTTGATGAGCAATGTGGATATGTTGCAAATAAACAAAAAACAGATGAAGAAAAGGAGTAATCACAAAAAACTATTGTTAGAATAGTCGATATGTGTTACAATTTGAAGTAATAAAAGGGATTTGAGTGTTAAAACCATAAGGAGGTAGAACGTGAGCGTTCAGCTGTTAGATAAGACGAGAAAAATCAACAAATTGCTGCATAATAATAATTCGAGCAAAGTTGTATTTAATGACATTTGCTTGGTATTAAGTGAGATATTAGAGTCAAACATTATTGTGATCAGTAAAAAAGGAAAAGTACTAGGAATTCATAATTCTGAAGCTGTTGAAGAGATTTTAGAATTGATCGTGGATAAAGTAGGAGGGCGCGTTGATGCTTTACTTAATGAGAGACTATTAAGTGTATTGTCAACGAAGGAAAATGTTAACCTAGCTACTTTAGGTTTCGCAGAAGAAAATGTAAAAAAATATCAAGCAGTTATTGCTCCAATTGAAATAGCCGGAGAAAGACTAGGAACATTATTTATTTACAAAAGTGATAGTCAATATGAGATTGATGATATTATTTTAAGTGAATACGGTACTACTGTAGTTGGTCTTGAAATGATGCGTTCTGTAAATGAAGAAAATGCAGAAGAAGTTAGAAAAGTTCAGATTGTAAAATCAGCAATCAGTACCTTGTCTTTTTCTGAATTAGAAGCCATTACACATATATTTAAAGAATTAGATGGAGATGAAGGTATCCTAGTAGCAAGTAAAATTGCTGATAGAGTAGGGATTACCCGTTCTGTTATTGTAAATGCACTACGCAAGTTTGAAAGTGCGGGTGTAATAGAGTCTCGTTCTTCTGGTATGAAGGGCACTTATATCAAAGTATTAAATGATGTGATTTTTGAAGAATTAGGAAAAATGAAAAAAAAATAAAGAAATAACACATTATGAAAGACTGCTGCTTAAATATAAAACAAACATCAGTCTTTTTTCTTTACAATGTTTCGGTACCAAAGTACCAATGACACCAAAATTAGTGTTTTATTTTTAAAAAAATACAACATATTGTGACAAAATGTAACTTTTTGTACAAAAATTTCTTGATATTTTACAAATATAACTTATAATAAACAATAGGGGTATTTTAGAACGGAAAATACAGTGGAGGAAGATGCAAATGATTAACACAGGAATCTATAATTATATTGATGTTTTGAATAAAACAGCAGATGCTGCTTGGCTTAGAAACGAAGCGATTGTAAACAATTTGGCAAACGTGGATACTCCAGGTTATAAGAGGCAAGATGTGAGTTTTGAAAGCCACCTTGCAAGAGAACTAAAGAACACGGGCTCATTAGATCATAGGGTAGCTGGAGTAAATATAAAGAACTTAAAAGGAACAACCTATACAGATATGGCAAGTTATTCTTATCGTTTGGATGGTAATAATGTGGATGAAGACGTGGAAAATGTAGAGTTTGCATCCAATCAAATAAAATATAATGCATTACTTGATAGTATAACAAGCGAGTTTAAACGCTTGAAAACAGCAATGTCTTAGGTTGAACTGCCTTAGGAAGGGGAAAGAGAATGGCTTTATTTAACGCTTTTAATATAAGCGCTTCAGGAATGACAGCACAGAGACTTAGAACAGATGTACTTGCACAAAATATAGCAAATGTAAATACTACAAGAACTTCAGATGGTACTCCGTACCGTAGACAAAATGTGGTTTTCACAGAAAAGGATGCAACTCCTTTTGCGAAAATATTAAGTATGGCTTCTACGGGGCCGGTATCAAACCAAGTTGGTTCAGGGGTTAAAGTTACTCAAATCATGGAGGATTTTGAAACACCTATGAATCAAGTTTATGATCCTGCACATCCAGACGCAGATGAGAATGGATATGTTGCCTATCCGAATGTGAATATTATTACAGAAATGACAGATCTTATTGATGCGACACGTTCTTATGAATCGAATGTAACAGCATTTAATGGAAGTAAATCTATGGCATTAAAGGGTTTAGAGGTAGGTAAATAATGATTTACGGAGGAAGTAAAAATGGATATATCATCTTTAAGTAAAATTTCGACAGAATATTTAAATAAAACATTAGGTGGAACTGAAAAATCAAGTGATGGTTCCTTTCAAGCTATTTTTGATTCAGCGTTAGAATTAATCAATGAAACCAATGATTTGCATAGTGCGGCAGAAGCAGAAGAGCTTAATTTAGCATTGGGATATTCGGATAATACTTATGATTTAGCAATAGCACAATCGAAAGCAGATACAGCTATTCAATATACGGTAGCAGTAAAAAATAAATTACTAGAGGCCTATAAAGAAATTATGAATATACAGATTTAAAAAGAATTAAGTACTATGTGTCATAAGGGAGAAAATAATGGCTGATAGAATAAAAAAGCTGCAAGTCCAGATTAAAGAATATTGGGATAAATTTGAAAAAAAACAGCAACGAATGATTATAAGCATTACAGCAGTAATATTGATTGCTTTTATAGTGCTGGGTTGGGCAGTGTCACAACCAAGCTACGAGACTTTGATTTCTACAACAACTACTTCAGATGCTGCAGACGTAAAAAATCTGTTAGATGAAGAAGGTGTATTATATAAGATGTCGAATAATGGCTTGGTATTTTCGGTAGACAAAAAAGATGTTGCATCAACAACTTTATTGCTTGCCGAAAATAAGATACCTTCAACAGGATATGATTATGAATCCTTATTTGCTAATAATGGATTTAGTGTAACGGAATCAGATAAGAAAAGAAAAGATAAAGTATTACTAGAAAGTACCATTGCAAATACATTGTCGGTAAATGAACACATAAAGAACGCTTGGGCAAGTCTGAGTATTCCGGAGAAAAATTATAGTGTTTTAAGTTCCAATGAAGAAACTACTGCGAGCGTTACTGTGGAACTAAGAGATGAACTGCCTGTGGGTGCAGGGGAAAGCCTTGCTAAAGTAGTAGCTTATATGGTAGGAAACAAGACAACCAATAGTATTATTATTATTGATACGAATGCAAATGTTATTTTTGCTGGTAATGCAGATACAACAGGTGGTGTAGCAAATTTAACGAATCAGTTAGATACAGCAACACAACTAGAATCAAATTTGAAATCAGAACTAAGAAGCTTGATTTTAGGTATGAATCTATATGATATGGTGGAAGTGGCTCCAAATCTAGTAGTTGATTTTGATAAGACGAATACTACAAGTATTGTATATGATGTGGCGGATGATAGAGAAGAGGGATATTACTCTGAATCTTACGTATCTCAATCAGAAGGTAACAGTGGTGCAGGTGGTCAACCAGGGACTGCATCAAATGATATGGACAACACGACTACATATGAAATAAATAATAATAATTCTTCAAGTACGGTGACTGTAGAACAATACGCATATTTAGTTGATCAAGTCGTAGAAGAAACAGAAGGAGCAGTGGGAACGATAAAGCTTACAGAATCAAGCTTGGCCTTATCATTGACTTCTTATACGGTATATAACGAGGATGATTTAGAACTTCAAGGTGCTTTGGATGAAATGTCATTTGATGAGTTTAAGATTACAAATAGTCAAAAACTAAAAGCAGAGGTTGATCCAGACTTAATTATTGCAGTTTCTAAAGCTACAGGTATTCCGGAAGAAAATATATCGGTGCTAGCTTATGAAGTACCGTTTTTCCAAGCATCTACAGCAGCAGGCTTTCAGCTGTCTAATTATTTACAGTTGATTGTTTTAGCTTTAATTGTGGGATTGCTTGCTTTTGTTGTGTACAGAAGTACACGACCAATGGAGGTTACCGAGATGGAACCCGAATTGTCAGTTGAAGCATTGTTGTCGGCTACAAAAGCACAACCTTTGGAAAATATAGATTTACAAGATAAATCAGAAGCTCGAAAAGCAATCGAGAGATTCGTTGATGAAAACCCTGAGGCAGTTGCATTGTTATTACGTAACTGGCTTGACAGTGGATGGGAGTGATAAATATGGCATTTAAAATTTCAGAAGCTAGTGGGCTCCAAAAAGCTGCTATATTATTAATAACCTTAGGGCCGGAACAATCTGCTAGTATATTTAAACATTTAAAAGAAGAAGAAATAGAACAACTTACCTTGGAAATTGCGAATACACGAAGTGTTTCTCCACAAACGAAGGAAGCGGTTTTGAATGAATTTTATGAGATCTGTCTTGCACAGCAGTACATAGCAGAAGGTGGTATTTCTTATGCGAAAGAGTTGTTAGAAAAAGCTCTTGGTGCAGAAAAGGCAATGGAAGTGATTAGCAAGCTTACATCTTCACTTCAAGTTCGACCTTTTGAGTTTGTAAGAAAAACGGATGCAAGTCAATTATTGACCTATATACAGGATGAACATCCACAGACAATTGCATTGATATTATCTTATTTACCAGCTGGTCAATCCGCCCAGATTGTATCCTCATTACCACTGGATAAGCAGGCGGATGTTGCTAAGCGTATTGCATTAATGGATCGTACGTCTCCTGATGTAATAAAAGAAGTAGAGAAAATATTAGAGAGAAAATTATCATCTTTAGTAAATCAAGATTACACCATTATTGGTGGTGTGGATGCCATTGTAGATATATTGAATACAGTTGATCGTGGTACCGAAAAACATATCATGGAGAATCTTGAAATTGAAGAGCCAGAATTGGCTGATGAAATTAGAAGAAAGATGTTTGTATTCGAAGATATTCTTGCACTTGATGATAGAACGATTCAAAGAGTTTTACGTGAAGTTGATAATTCGGATTTGGGTGTTGCGCTTAAATCTACAAGTGAAGAAGTACAAAATGTTATCTTTAATAACCTTTCAAAACGTCTTGCTACTATGATAAAAGAAGATATGGAATTTATGGGTCCTGTTCGTTTGAAAGATGTAGAAGAAGCACAGCAAAAGATTGTTACAATTATTAGGAAGTTAGAAGATTCGGGTGAAATCGTTATTTCACGTGGTGGAGGTGACGAGATCATTGTCTAATTTATTAAAAGCAGGCAGGGTTGTTACAGAGACAGAGAAAAGAGTCATTGATTACAATGATTTGATATCTGAAAAATTAATGAAAATTCAAAAAGAGGCTGTTGCAAGTGAAAATACTGAAGAAAGCTCTGAATTTGTAAGTGGTTTAAAGATAGAAGGTTACGTACAGCCAATAGAGCAAGAATATGATGAAGATGTTATTAATAGCTCAAATGAAGAGGCAGAGCGAATTATAGAAGAAGCAAATGCAAGTGCGGTTGCAATTATAGAAGAAGCAAGAATACGTGCAGAAATTTTAACGCAAGAAATTGCTGAAAAGGCTAAAAAAGAAGGTTTTCAAGAAGGTCTCAAAAATGGGGCTTCTGAAACAGAAAAGATGAAAGAGCAGTTGGCTGAAGAAAAAGTAAAGCAGGATACAGAATATAAAAGGCAACTAGAGCTTTTAGAGCCAGAACTAGTAAATACAATATTAGAGGTGTTTTCTAAGGTGTTCCAGGTGACTTTAGAAGACAAAGAAGATATGATTCAGCATTTGGTTGCGAATGCAGTGGCACATATTGATAACAGTTATGAATTTATAATACGTGTTTCTAAAGAAGATTATCCAAACTTAAAGAAAAACAAGGATCAGATCTTCGAAGAAATCCCTCAGATTAGTACTCTTGAAATTATAAAAGATTCTTCCTTAAAAAAGAATCAATGTTTAATTGAAACAGACGGAGGAGTTTTCGATTGTAGTATAGATACACAACTTGAAAAACTCATCAATGATATAAAGGTTCTATCTTGTATTTAGAAAGTGGGAATGGAATGTCTGTAAGAGATTTAGAGAAATACAAAAGTTTATATGAAAAATCTTATATAAAAAAGCTTGGAAGAGTAGTAAAGGTTGTGGGATTAACGATAGAATCAGTTGGTCCAGATGCTAGCCTAAATGATCTTTGTATTATTACTCCAAAAGATGAAGAAGGACAACAAGTCTACGCAGAAGTAGTTGGATTTCGTGACAAGAAGGTGTTGCTAATGCCTTATGGAAATGTTGAAGGCATTGGACCAGGTGCAATTGTAGAAAGTACTGGTGCACCACTTACTGTTCCTGTGGGAGATCATTTGCTTGGAAGTGTATTAGATGGACTGGGAAATCTTTTAGATGGAACCCCTATAGAATCTGATATCCGCTATTCTGTAGAAGCTGACCCTCCAGACCCTATGGAGCGAAAGATAATTGATGAGGTACTACCTTTGGGTGTGAGGGCTGTAGATGGCTTGCTAACCATAGGCAAGGGTCAAAGAATTGGTATTTTTGCAGGTAGTGGAGTTGGAAAAAGTACTTTATTGGGAATGTTTGCCCGAAACACAAAGGCTGATATAAATGTAATTGCATTAATTGGAGAACGTGGAAGAGAAGTAAGAGAGTTCGTGGAACGAGATTTAGGTGAGGAAGGCATGGCTCGAAGTGTGGTAGTTGTGGCTACTTCCGATAAACCAGCCTTGATTCGAAAGAAGGCAGCAAAAACTGCTACAGCTATAGCAGAGTATTATAGAGATCAAGGAAAAACTGTACTCCTAATGATGGATTCACTTACACGTTTCTCAATGGCTCAAAGAGAAATAGGACTTGCGTCTGGTGAACCTCCGGTATCAAGAGGATATCCACCTAGTGTATATAGCGAGATGCCTAAGCTTTTAGAAAGGGCTGGAACCGGAACGAATGGATCTATTACGGGCTTATATACAGTATTGGTGGATGGTGATGACTTTAATGAGCCTATTACAGATACCGCTCGAAGCATTTTGGATGGACATATTATGCTTTCTAGAAAGCTTGCCCATAAAAATCATTATCCAGCTATAGATGTTTTGCAAAGTATTTCTCGTGTTATGAGTCAAATAGCCACATCTGAACATAAGAAGTTGGCAGGTAGATTGAAAAATGTTATGGCTACTTATTCAGAGGCAGAAGATTTGATAAATATTGGAGCTTATAAAGAAGGTTCTAATAAAAATATAGATTATGCTATTAGTAAAATTGAAGAAGTAAATGCGTTTTTAACTCAAGAAACTGATGAAAAAATTGATTTTGATTCCGTTATAACATACCTAAGTTCCATTTTTAGTGAAGGGAATTAGTACTGGTGATAAAATGATTATCATAGATAGGAGCGAGAGATGACAAAATTTAAATATAATATGCAAAATGTATTAGATATTAAATATCGTCTTGAAGATCAAGCAAAAGCTGCCTATGTAAAAGCAAGACAAAGGTTAGAGGACGAAAATCAAAAGTTAGAGCGTTTAACAAAGGAACGTATTCAACATGAGATATATTTAAGGAAAATGATGCAAGGCAAATTAGATGTATTGGAAATAAATTTCACGACTAAGGCAATTGATTTGAAAAAAGAGGAAATCAAAAGACAAGCTTTGCACGTGGTAGCAGCTGAAAGGAAAGTAGAAGCTGCAAGAGAAAAGTTGAACGAAGTTGTGATTGAAAGAAAAACTCATGAAAAACTGAAAGAGCAAGCGTATGAAGAATTTCAATTGGAATTAGCATCAGAGGAAAAAAAAGAAATTGATGAACTAGTTAGTTATAGGTTTCATAATAAATAACAAAAGTAGGTGAAAAAATGGCAAAAAGAAATGCAAGAGGAAGAGAAGCGAGTATGGAAGAAAAATCAGATAATAAGTTTTTGACTGTCTTTTTTACCTTACTTATCATAATGATTTGGTTAGCTATTTTTGCTATTTTAGTTAAAATAGACGTAGGAGGATTTGGAAGTACTGTCCTTCGCCCGATTTTTAAAGATGTTCCAATAATTAATCAAATTCTTCCAGATGCCACTGATGATGAAATTTTAGAAGGAAATAATTATCCGTATAAAAACTTGGCAGAAGCCATTGAATATATTAAATCATTGGAACTGGAGCTTCAAACATATCAACTAGCTGAAAATATTGATGCAACAAGTATAGCAGAATTACAGGCAGAGGTAGATAGACTTAAAATCTTTGAAGAAAATCAATTAATGTTTGAAGAAGATAAAATTAGATTTTACGATGAAGTAGTATTTGCTGAAAATGCGCCAAATATAGAAGAATATCAAGCTTGGTATGAATTAATTAATCCTACTCAGGCAGAGCTACTATATCGTCAGGTGGTTGAACAAATCAAATATACGGAAGCTACAAACGATTATGCAAGTACTTATGGTAGAATGAAGCCTGCACAAGCTTCTCGAATTTTCCAAGAGATGACAGGTGACTTAGATACGGTTGCACTTATATTAAATACCTTAAGTGTAGAGCAACGAGGTGCTATTCTCGGTGCAATGGCAGCAGATAATCCGACCTTAGCGGCGAAGATAACTCAGCTATTAGTACCTTAGAATATAAATTAAAATAAAAGGAAAGGAGGAGGACAATGACAGGTGTTAATAAAATGACTTCGGAAAGTGCAGTAATGGGGATGAAAGATTCCAACGCTAAAAATTCGAAAACAGATGTGTTTCAATCCGTTATGAATATTGCTCAACAGGTTAGCACAAAAGTAGAAACAACATCTTCTGAAAATCAACTTAAAAAAATAACTACAAAAGAAAATGTTAAAGACATAATTATAGAAAAAATCAACTCTGCAAAACATGCCATAAGAACTAAAAGTAATTTAGATGACATGGAATCTCGAGTAGAAGAATTAATGGGGCAGCTAATTGTTTCTATAAAACAAGAAGTTATGAATACGTTGGGAGTTACAGAAGAAGAACTTGCAGCTGCAATGAAAAGTTTAGGCTTAAATGATGTGGATTTATTATCGAGTGCCAATATTATGGATTTAACAGTACATATGTTGACAGGTGAAAGAACATCGTTAGAATTGTTATTTAATCCGGATTTTGCAGAAACCTTAAAAGAACTTCAAAGTAATATCAAAGATCTTCAAACGGATGTGTTAAAAGAGTTAAATATAACAGAAAAAGAGTTTTTTAATCTAGTAAAGCAAACGATTAGTGATGTTCAAAAGACAGATAACATTATTTTGACAGAAGATCATGTGGATAATAATTTGGCAAACACTACAACAAATAATAAAACCACGGAGCAAACAGTAGAATCTAAAGTATCAGAAGATGTAAGCAAACCACTAGAAACCATAGTGACCAGTGAAACAGAAGATTCTAATTCGGGAAATTTAGCAAATGGTAATCAAAATCATGCTACAAATGCTGCAATTAATACAGCTACAAATATTGTAAGCAATCTAGAGGCTGTTTTAGAAACGATAACAGATGAATTAGATGCTAGCAGTATAGTGAAGCAGATAGCTGATGAGTTTCAAGTTAATGTAAAACAAGGTATAAGCTCTATGGAATTACAGTTAAATCCGGAACACTTAGGTAAGATACATCTTGAGGTTGTTGCGAAAAATGGAGTTATTACAGCTTCCATTGCGGCAGAAACTCAAATGGCAAAGGAAGCAATTGAAAGTCAAATGCTTGTATTAAGAGAAAATCTTATAAACCAAGGTATCAAGGTGGAAGAAGTAGAAGTAACGATAGCGACTCACCAGTTTGAACAAAATTTAGATGGTCATAAGGAAAAAGAAGAAGAAAACAGAAGTGGTAAAAGAAAGTTGAATTTAAATGAGTTAGATTTGGAATTAGAAAATCTGGATCCACAAGAGGTATTAGAACAATCAATCATGTTATCAAATGGTAACAGTGTAAATCTAACAGTATAAAAAGAAAGGAGAAAACACTATGTCAATTTTAGCAGCACCAGTAGATAAAAATGGAAATATTAATGTAAACCCTACAGCGGATAATACATCAAAAAGTACGGTAGGAACTAGTTCATTAGGAAAAGATGCATTTTTACAACTTCTTGTAACACAGATGAAATATCAAGATCCCCTTAACCCGGCTACTGACACAGAATATATTGCGCAACTTGCAACTTTTTCTTCTCTAGAAGAAATGCAAAATATAAATACAAGTCTATCTCATTCACAAGCATATTCATTAGTTGGGCAAAATGTGGTTATGAGAACAACAACTAGTACAGGTGATTCAACACTTACTACAGGTGTAGTAGATTATGTAGTAATCGAAAATAACAAAGCTTACTTAGCGATTAATGAAGGTTTATATCCAATCGAAGATTTAGATACGGTAGCAAGTAAAGAATATTTGGATAAATTAGCTAATGAAGGAAATGGAACGAAAGAACCTACTGAAGTTGAGAATCTTACAGCAGCAGTAAATGCATTGATCGGAAAAATCGATGTAGCTACAGCAGCAGCAATAGAAAATGCGAGAATACTTGCAGAAGCAACTGCAAAAGCAAATGTTGAAGCAGAAGAGCTTGTTGAAACAGAAGAAGTTGTAGAGACAGAAGAAGCTACAAGTCCTACAGAAGAACCATAAATGTAACTGTTCCACAATAGGAAAGAAGAAAGGGAGAAGTCATATGGATATTAAGAAAAATTTCTCCTCGATAGAACAGGTTACCGGACAATATCTGAATCCAAAAGTAAGTACAAATAAATCACTCCAGAATAATAACGTTTCTTTTGAAGAAGTATTAAAAAGTAAACAGGAGGGTTTGGAACAATTAAAGTTTTCCAAACATGCTGATAGTAGATTGGAATCTAGAAATATAACTCTTACTGAGGAACAAAAACAGCGCTTAGAGGACGGAGCCAAAAAAGCGAGAGGAAAAGGAATTA
>CAYYVJ010000011.1:35141-36991 GCA_964475115.1 uncultured Lachnospiraceae bacterium | reverse complement strand
CTTGTGAGGGCAGCCAGAAACCAATGGGGAGTAGGAGCTGACGGGAACCCTGACCGTTATCAGAAGGGTACACATGATGGTGTGTAAAAGAGTGGGTAATTTTAATTACCAATTTGGGTGGTACCGCAGAAGTGAAGGCTTTTGTCCCTGCAAATAGCAGGGGCAAGGGCTTTTTTATATTTCAGGAACATTCTGCTATTTATAAAAATGCGCCCCTAAATTAGAACACTTCCTAATCAAATAATGAAAGGAGTTTCATCCCATCAATTGATGAAATAAAGGATAAGAGACATGGTAAGACCAGATTTTGAGCAAATCTTTACAATGCATAAGGATTTCAGTGTAATCCCTATATGTAGAGAAATGAATGCTGATTTAATTACTCCAATTCTTGTGTTACAGAAGCTTGCTGCAATAAGTAAACGCTATTATCTTTTAGAAAGTGCAGAGAGTGGAGAAAGATGGGGGCGTTACTCTTTTCTTGGATACAACCCAAGTATTCGGGTAACTTGTAAGGAAAAAAGGGTTACGGTAGAAAGAGAAAATAATAGTATTAGTTTTGTGACAGAAAATCCTATGGATGAATTAAGAAAAATCTTAGGAGAGTATAAATCTCCGATTTACGAGGATATGCCTCCCTTTACTGGCGGATTTGTGGGATACTTTGCCTATTCTATGATAGGTTATTCAGAAACAAAATTAAAAATTAAATCAGGAGATAGTAATGATTTTGATCTGATGCTATTTGACAAAGTAATAGCCTTTGATCATTTGAAACAAAAGATATCCATTATTGTTAATGTAAAAACAGATGAAGTAAAAAGCAACTATGAAAAAGCATTAAAAGAAATTGATGAAATAATTAATATTATTAGAAATGGTCCTACAATTCCTGCAAATAAAACAGTAGATAAGGTGGAATTTAAATGTAATGTTACGAAAGACGAATATTATAAAATGGTGGAGCGTACAAAAGAGTATATTCGAGAAGGTGATATTTTCCAGGCGGTAATATCTAGGCAATTTGTTAGCAAATATCAAAACAGTTTACTAGATGCATATCGAGTACTAAGAACAAGCAATCCTTCTCCATATATGGTGTTTATGAATATAGAAGGAGATGAACTTATGAGTACTTCACCAGAAACACTTGTAAAATTAGAGAATGGAAGATTAACTACATTTCCGGTGGCAGGTTCAAGACCGAGAGGGAATACAGCGGAAGAAGATAGGGAATTAGAAAAAGAACTTTTATTAGATGAAAAAGAGCGATCAGAACACAATATGTTAGTAGATTTGGGGCGAAATGATTTAGGTAAAATCTCGGAATTTTCTTCCGTAGAAGTTACAAAATATATGATGATACATCGGTATTCCAAGATAATGCATCTATGTTCTCAAGTAGAAAGCAACATAAGTAAGCAATACGATGGCTATAGTGCTATAGAGGCGGTTTTACCCGCTGGAACGCTATCTGGTGCTCCAAAGTTTCGTGCTTGTGAAATAATAGAAGAACTTGAAAAAGAACCTAGGGGAATATATGGAGGTGCTATAGGATATCTAGATTTCAGAGGAAATATGGATACTTGTATTGCTATACGGATGGCTGTAAAAACAAAAGATATTGTTCGTGTGCAAGCAGGTGGAGGTATTGTCGCTGATAGCATAGCAGAAAAGGAGTATGAAGAATCAGAAAACAAAGCATTAGCTGTATTGAATGCAATCATCAAAGCGGGGGAGGTGGATAACTAATGATACTTGTAATTGATAATTATGATAGTTTTTCTTATAACTTAGTTCAATTAGCAGGAGCTATTAATCCTGAAATCAAGGTGATTAGAAACGATGAA
>CAYYVJ010000011.1:2117-35041 GCA_964475115.1 uncultured Lachnospiraceae bacterium | reverse complement strand
AGTTCAATTAGCAGGAGCTATTAATCCTGAAATCAAGGTGATTAGAAACGATGAAGTGTCAATAAATGAGATAAAAGAATTGAATCCTAGTCATATAATTCTATCACCAGGACCTGGTTATCCAAAAGATGCAGGAATATGTAAAGAGCTCATAAAAAATTAGCACAAGAGTTCCCTATTTTTGGTGTTTGCTTGGGACATCAAGCTATTTGTGAAGTATATGGAGCACAAATCAATCATGCCAAACACTTAATGCATGGAAAGAAAAGTAAAATTATTTTAGATAATTCTAGTCCAATATTTAAAGATTTACCTATAAATATTGATGCAGCAAGACATCATTCACTTGCAGCAAGAAAAGATACAATAGCTGAGGTTTTAGAAATAATCGCGGAAGATGAATCAGGGGAAGTAATGGCAGTACAGCATAAAGAATATAAGGTATATGGTGTGCAGTTTCATCCGGAATCGATTATGACACCTTATGGAAGTGAAATTTTAAGAAACTTTTTATTAGGCTAGGAGGAAAATGATATGATACAACATGCAATTAAGGAAGTACTTAGTGGAAATAATCTTGATGTTGATACATCAAAAGAAGTAATGCAAGAAATGATGAATGGAACTGCCACACAAGCGCAGATGGGAGCATTTTTAGCCGCACTTAGCATGAAGGGTGAAACCGTAGATGAAATAACTGCTTGTGCAGAAGTTATGCGTGAAAATGGCTTGAAAATTAATCCTATTCGTAATGTAATCGATATCGTCGGAACAGGTGGAGATGGTGTAGGTACCTTTAATATATCTACTACATCAGCATTTGTAATTGCAGCTGGTGGAGTTCCTGTGGCAAAGCATGGTAACCGAGGGGTATCAAGTAAAAGTGGAGCAGCTGATGTGCTTGAAAGTCTTGGAATTAACCTTAATTTGACGCCTGAACACAATGAACAAATACTAAATGAAAGTAATATTTGTTTTATGTTTGCTCAAATGTATCATACTTCTATGAAGTACGCTGCTCCTGTAAGAAAGGAGATGGGGGTTCGAACTATTTTTAATATTTTAGGACCTTTAGCAAGCCCTGCAAGTGCAAAGATGCAACTTATGGGAGTTTATGATGCGAAATTGGTAGAACCATTATCTAAAGTCCTTGATAATCTAGGTGTGATTCGAGGATTAGTTGTGAATGGAAGTGATGGAATGGATGAAATTACTCTTACTGGACCTACGAGTATATGTGAAATACGTCACGGTGAGTTGACTAGTTATGAGATTACACCCGAACAGTTTGGATTTAAGAGCTGTGCTCTATCCGATTTAGTAGGTGGAACTCCAAAAGAAAATGCAATGATAACCCTAAATATATTAAGTGGTCTAGAAAAAGGACCAAAGCGCGATGTAGTGATATTGAATTCAGCCATGGCACTTTATCTTGGTATTGATGATTGCTCAGTTATTGATTGTATAAAAATGGCGGAAGAAATTATCGATAGTGGAAAGGCAGCAGCAAAGCTGGAGGAATTTAAAAGACTGACCAATGAGGTGCCCCTATGATATTAGATGAAATTGCAGCTTCGACTAAAGTTAGAGTGGATAAGAGGAAAATGGAAGTTTCCCTAGAAGAAATGAAAGATAAAGCTAAAAAAATAAGTTCGAATAAAGCTTTTTCCTTTGAAAAGGCTCTTAAGCAAAATGATATAAACTTTATATGTGAAGTTAAAAAAGCCTCTCCTTCAAAAGGATTAATTGCAAAAGATTTTCAATATCTAAATATTGCAAAAGAGTATGAAAGGGCAGGTGCGGCCGCAATCTCAGTACTTACGGAACCTGATTATTTTATGGGAAATGATAACTACCTGATAGAAATAGAGAAGGAGGTTTCTATTCCATTACTTCGGAAAGATTTTGTAATAGATGAGTATCAGATATATGAGGCAAAAACCCTTGGTGCATCAGCCGTTCTTCTAATCTGTTCCTTATTAGATACAAATACAATAAAAAGATATAGTTCAATCTGTGATGCATTGGGAATATCAGCATTAGTTGAGGTACATGATGAAGAAGAAATTACTTCCGCACTAAAAGCAGAAGCTAGAATAATTGGGGTTAATAATAGAAATTTAAAAGACTTTACTGTGAACATTAAGAATAGTATTCGTTTAAGAAAAAGTGTTCCAAACAATATTTTGTTTGTTGCTGAAAGTGGTATCAAAACAGCAGAAGATATAGAGCTCCTTCGAGATGCTAATGTAAATGGAGTGCTAATAGGTGAAACACTTATGAAAAGCAAAGATAAAGGAAAGATACTTAGTCAACTGAGAGGGTTATGAGATGACACAAATTAAAATATGTGGATTAACTAAAATTCAAGATATGGAAGCGGTGAACAGATGGAAACCGGATTATATCGGATTTGTGTTTGCAAAGAGTAAAAGGCAGGTGACATCTGAGAAAGCTAAATTCTTAAAAGAAAGGCTTCATCCTGATATAAAGTCGGTAGGAGTATTTGTAAATGAACAAATTGAGACGATTACCCAAATAGTAAATGATTGCATTGTTGATATAGTACAGCTTCATGGTGATGAAACGGAAGAATATGTGAAAGACTTAAGACGACATATCGATCGCCCCATTATAAAAGCAGTATCGGTTCAATCAAGAGATGATATCATTTATACGGAAAGTTTATCAAGCGATTATTTGCTCTTAGACTCCTATCAAAAAGAACATTATGGTGGAAGTGGAATTGCATTTGATCATTCCTTGATACCAAATTTAACCAAGCCTTATTTTTTAGCTGGAGGATTGACTCGAGAAAATATTTTAAATGCAATTAAGTGGAATCAACCGTATGGTGTAGATATCAGCAGTGGAGTAGAAACGGATGATATGAAAGATGAATTTAAAATAAGAGAGATAATTGAAATAATTCGTAACCTTTAAAAGAAGTAAATGAAGCAGAGAATGTTATTCCTCTGCTTCATTTACAATTTTTTCTAGAACATTGATGAGATCTTGGAGTGTATTTAATGTTACACCCCGTTTTAAAATTGCATTCTTAAGTTCAATGGGAAGGGATTCGAATTTTCCCTTAATTGCTGGAGCTACATATGACATAATATCACCTCAAAGATATTATGGTAAAAAGCTTCATAAATTATTCAATAAGCTCATTCTTCTTTCAACAATTTCCCAATTAATATTTTTCATAAATTGATTGATATATTCTTCTTTGTTGTCTGCATATTGCAAGAAATAAGCATGCTCATACATATCCAAGACGATAATAGGATAGGAATAAGTTACATTTCCTAGATCATGAGCATCTAAGCTAATATTACGTAAAATTTTAGACCTTTGATCATAGCATAAGATTGCCCAACCTCTGCTTGCTTTGGCAGTTGCTATAAAGTCATCACTCCATTGTTCGAAACTATTAAAACATTCATTTAAGTTCATAGTAATCATATCATTAGGATTCTTTACACTACCACCGATATTAGAAAAATATAGCTCATGAAGGATAGCACCATCAATAGAATAACTTTCCCCTCTTTTCAAACCACGATAGAGACTATAAGTAGAATTCGATTCTTCTCTATTTGGATTATTATTTAACTTACTATCAATTTCATTGATTTTTTTAATATATCCCTCATATAATCGTATATGTGCTTCAAACTGTGGTCTGTTAACAACAAAAATCTGGCTTGAATATTGGAAATTCATTTTCTCTAGCTTCATTACTTTCTCCCAAAAAGAACTGTTCTTACAATATACGTGCCTTTTTCCTTAATGATACATTTTATATAATATTTAAATAAATTCTTCTATTAATTTCCTAACTTGATTAAGGTCTCTTTTTTTATCTACTAAAGGTGTGCCTTTTGATAAAATTGAATTTTTTTGATGAAAGCTAGGTTTCTTTTCTTGATAAATCACACCAATTGGTAATCTATCGCCAGATTCCATGGATTTTTCCATAGCTGCAAGCTTATTCGTAGGATCATAATCATCTTCTAGCTGATATACTCTTTCTTTATAGTAGCTAAAAGTGTTTATTTTATTAAAACTGATACATGGTTGAAAGATATCTACAATTGCATAACCATCATATTCAATCGCCTGTTTCATAATAGAAATCAAGTGTTTCTTATCACCACTAAAAGCTCTTGCCACAAACCCTGCTCCAGCAGCGATAGACATAAGGAGAGGGTTAAGAGGAGTATTGTTGCTACCTGTAGTCTGGATATCTGTAACATGACCTTCGCTTGAAGTGGGAGAAGCTTGGCCTTTTGTAAGTCCGTAAATTTGATTATCATGAACAAAGTGTGTAATATTTACATTTCTACGAATATTATGTATAAAATGATTTCCACCTTCACCGTATGAATCACCATCACCTGTATTTACAATAACAGTTAAATCTTCATTGGCCATTTTTGCTGCTACAGCAGCAGGTAATGAACGACCGTGTAGTCCACAAAAACTATTAGCACTAATGTATTGAGGTGTTTTAGCAGCTTGGCCAATACCTGCTACCATAAGCACTTCATAAGGGTCTTTTCCTAATTCTTCAAGTGCTGCCTTTAAACTAGCTAGAATATTAAAATTACCACATCCAGGGCACCATGCTGTTTCAAATGTATTAAATGTATTTGTGCTCATCTATTTTCCTCCCTTCAGAACTGCTTCTACAATTTCCTCACCAGAAATTTGACGTCCATCGTATTTCAAAATGCTAGAATTGCAACTTATACCCGTTTGCTCGCGAATTAAATCAGCTAGTTGGCCAGTAGCATTTTGTTCTATGTTTATAATACGTTTAGAGCTACTTGCATGTTTCTTCAATAATTTTTGGGGTAATGGATAGACATCTCCAAAAACCAAAGCTCCATATTTACCTTCTTCTTTTTTGTTTAATAAAGTGACAGCTTCTAAAACAGGTCCATAGGTAGAACCCCACGCTACAAATAGTGTTTCAGGGTTCTTAGAACCTAATAATTCGGGTTCAATTAATTCTTCCTTTAGTTTTTCTAGTTTCTTCATACGTTTATCCATCATTTTTATACGAACTTCACTAGATTCTGTAATCCATCCATATTCATCATGCTCATCACTGTCAGCTGTAACAAAATGTTTTGATTTACCTGGAATTAAACGAGGAGAGATGCCATCTTCTGTCAATCGATATCTTAAGTATTCACCAGAGATTTCATTTGCATTAGCATGCTCAGCTACTACTATATTAGATAAATCAAATGGTTTTACAGTAGAAGTTGAATCTCCAAGATATTGATCACTTAAAATAATGACAGGTATTTGATATTTTTCAGCAAGATGAAAAGCACGAATCGCTTGATAAAAGGCATCTTCATGAGTTCTTACTGCGATTACCATTCTTGGAAATTCGCCTTGAGATGCTGAAATAACAAATTTTAAATCACTTTGCTCTGTACGAGTAGGCAATCCAGTAGCAGGACCTGGTCTTTGAACATTTACTACCACCAGAGGGATCTCAGCAATACCTGATAGTCCTAAAGCTTCTACTTTCAAGCAGAAACCACCACCAGAGGTACCGGTCATTGCGCGTGCGCCAGCATAGGAAGCACCAATTGCCATGTTAATAGCAGCAATTTCATCCTCTGCTTGTTCTACAAGGGTATCTGTTTCAATACTTTTATCTGCTAGATATTCCATAACCGCTGTAGATGGTGACATAGGATAAGCAGAGTAAAAGTTTACACCAGCAGCAATTGCTCCAAGTGCAAGAGATTTACTTCCAGAAATAGTCATCCAATTAGAAAAGTCACCTTCAACATGAGGAAATCTAGAATCAACTTTATTATATCCTAAGGTGGCTGCTTTAACATTAATATCAAAATATTGTGATTTTACTGATGTTTTAATGGCGTCTGAAATGTAAGATGGATTAAGTGAGAAAAGTTTTGTAATTGCTCCCACAGCAATACTACCCGTTACTCTTGGATTTCCAATTTCTTTAGCCATAATATTCATATCTAATTTGATTGCTTTTGGGTCATTTGTTGATAAGGAGCTATCACAAAGAATAAAGCCATCACCTAAAAGTTTGTTTTTATGTAGTTCGACGGTCTCGTCGTTTAGAGCGATAATACCATTAAGGATATCGCTATGTGATGAAATGTTTTCAGTTCCAAAACGAATTAAGGTGAAGTTATGACCTCCGCGAACACGGGACATAAAATCTCTTGTGGCATAGACGAAATAACCGGAAGCTTTAAGTAATTTCTCTAGCACAGTAGCTGTAGTTTCGATTCCTTGTCCAGCTTCTCCGCCAATCAAAATATTGTACATTAGAATTCCTCCTTTTTTTAGTTATAATCTTTAGACTTCATTATAATTATATTAAATTCTGACAATTTACACAAGGAGAATATTTTTAATAGATAGATTGCAAAAATAAAATTACTTCTGTATAATGAATATTAGCTATTTGTCAAAATGATTAATAGGTATATATATGATTAACAAATTCTATAAGAAAGAAGGGATTTAATGTCACAAATATGCGATGAAAATAAAGTGTACAGAAATCTTGTAAATGGAGAGTGGGTAGAATCAAAATCTGGCAAGTTAATAACTATTTCTTCTCCAGTAGATGGTTCTTTAATTGGAAAGGTACAATCCATTTCAAAAGAAGACGTGGATCACATAATAGAAGTAACGAAGGAAAGTTTGGTTGAGTGGGCAAAGGTTCCCATATATGAAAAGGCAAACTTATTGTATAAAGCAGCGGCAATACTTGAAGAAAGAGTAGATGAGATTGCTAATGTTATTATGATGGAGATTGCAAAAGATAAGAAATCTGCAATTTCAGAGGTAAAGAGAACAGCTGATTTTCTAAGGTTTACAGCAGATTCTGGAAAAAGTTTGGAAGGAGTAGCTGTAAATGGAGAAAACTTTCCTGGAGGTTCAAGAAATAAAATATCTTATGTAAGAAGGGTTCCACTTGGTACTGTTCTTGCTATTTCACCTTTTAACTATCCAGTAAACTTATCCGTTTCAAAAATTGCACCTGCACTAATGGGTGGAAACACGGTTATATTAAAGCCAGCTACTCAAGGAGCAATCAGTGCACTTTATTTAGTTGAAGCTATGCATGATGCGGGAATACCAAAAGGCGTTATTAACTCTGTCACTGGAAGAGGTAGTGAAATCGGGGATTATATTGTAACTCATGATGGAATTAACTTTATTAATTTCACTGGAAGTACAGAAGTAGGTAAACATATATCAGAAATAGCACATATGACACCTTTAATGTTAGAACTTGGTGGAAAAGATGCTGCAATTGTTCTAGCAGATGCTGACTTAGAGTTTGCAGCCAATAACATTGTAGATGGAGCATTTTCTTATTCAGGACAACGTTGTACAGCAGTAAAACGTATTCTGGTAGTAGAAGAAGTAGCAGATAAATTAACAAAAATGGTCGAGGAACGTATCAAGAAATTAAAAGTAGGAGACCCAAGGGAGAATGCAATCATTACTCCTTTAATCGACAGCAAATCAGCAGATTTTGCACAGTCTTTAATTGATGATGCGATTGCAAAGGGAGCAAAGTTAATTGTTGGAAATAAGCGTGAAGGAAATCTTATCTATCCAACTTTATTTGACAATGTAACTGCTGAAATGGAGTTGGCATGGAAAGAACCTTTTGCTCCTGTTTTGCCAATTATTCGTATTAAAAATGTAGATGAAGCAATAGAGATAGCAAATAAATCAGAATATGGATTACAATCCTCTGTATTTACAAATGATATTAATTCTGCTTTTTATGTTGCAAATCGAATTGAAGTAGGAACAGTACAAATTAATAACAAGACTGAAAGAGGACCAGATCATTTCCCTTTCCTTGGAGTAAAGGCCTCAGGAATGGGAACACAAGGTGTAAGATATTCAATCGAAGCGATGACAAGACATAAAGCGATTACAGTAAATTTGTATGAAGATTAAATAAAAAAAACGAATGTTTGTTCGGAAAACCCTTGCTTATGAAAAGTAGTTATGCTATAATAAAGCAAACATATGTGCGGGGGTGATAAGGATGATGATACAGGAAAATTTATCGATTGAAAAAAAGTTAGAAATCTTATCAGATGCTGCTAAATATGATGTGGCATGTACCTCCAGTGGAGTTGACAGAAAAGGTGTAAAAGGAGCCTTGGGAAACTCATCTGCTTGTGGTATTTGTCATAGCTTTGCAGTAGATGGAAGATGCATCTCATTATTAAAAATCTTACTTACGAATCAATGTATCTTTGATTGTAAGTACTGCATAAATAGATCTTCAAATGATGTACCACGGACGGCATTTACACCTGACGAAGTGGTCACCCTTACTATGGAATTTTATAGAAGGAATTATATTGAAGGTCTATTTTTGAGTTCTGGAATTATTGAAAGTCCAAATCATACCATGGAGTTAATGTATCAAGCCTTAAGCAAACTAAGAAGAGAATATCATTTCATGGGTTATATCCATGTAAAAGCGATTCCAGGTGCTGATCCTACACTTATAGAAAAAGTTGGTTTCCTAGCAGATAGAATGAGTGTTAACCTTGAACTTCCTACAGCAGACGGACTTAGGAAGTTGGCACCACATAAGAATAGAAATACCATATTAAAACCCATAAGACAGATTCAAACTGGAATTACCGCCAGTAAGAATGAATTGATGGTATATAGACAAGCACCTAAATTTGTTCCAGCAGGTCAAAGCACCCAAATGATTATAGGAGCTACTCCTGAAAGTGATTTCCAGATTGTTTCAGTTGCTGAAGCACTTTATAACAATTATGATTTAAAGAGAGTGTTTTATTCAGCCTTTGTTGCGGTGAATAAAGATAATGATTTACCAGCATTGCCTGATGGACCTCCTTTATTAAGAGAACATCGACTTTATCAAGCGGATTGGTTGCTTCGCTTTTATGGGTTTTCAGCAAATGAATTATTAACAGAGGAGAGACCGAATTTTAATGTGTTTTTAGATCCTAAATGTGATTGGGCTGTAAGACACTTAGAAAATTTTCCAGTGGAAATAAACAAAGCAGATTACTATACTCTACTTAGAGTCCCGGGTATAGGGGTGAAGTCTGCAAAAAGAATTGTACAAGCTAGAAGAACTGCAAAGCTTAATTTTGATGATATCAAGCGAATGGGCGTAGTATTAAAAAGAGCAGTTTACTTTATTACCTGTATGGGTAAGATGATGTACAAAACAAAAATTGAAGAAAATGCTATCACCAATCATTTAATCTATGATGATAGAAAGAAGCTTTGGGAATTAGAAGATAAGAAATCATTTAAGCAATTGTCACTGTTCGAAGATTTTAGTATTACGATTCCACCTACTATTGAAGATGGGTTTACAGCTTTAAATGGTCAATTTTAGACAATGAATCCAAATATTGGAGAAAATTATGAAAAGAATATATCAATGTAAGGATAATCTGAATAGTATATTAACGGGAGTATATGATGCTTGGGATAGCGGATTAGGTCATAGTAATGTACAGTTAGAACTTGAAAACACACGAAACATGGAGTTGTTTGCTGAATATGTTCAGGTAAATGAAGATGCAGAAAAGGTAGAGAAAGTAATTCGCTCTATAAGGAAAAAGCTCTCAGAAGAAGTATTTGCTTATGTATATAAAGCTGCCATGTCCTTTGAAGAGAATAAGGCAGATGCGATTTATCGCTTTTTAATAGTTGCGTTTAAACAAGGTCCTAGGGTAATAGAACATCTTGGAGATTCTGCGGTTTGTAGAGTGTTTGAATTGACGAGAAATGTTTCAAATGAAACTCATTTATTGTTAGGCTTTATACGCTTTCATGAATTAAATTCTAAGATATTATTAGGGAAGATAGAGCCTAAAAATAATGTGTTATGCCTAGTGGCACCACATTTTGCAGACCGTCTATCAGGGGAAAACTGGATTATTTTTGATGAAAATAGAAAAATAGCTGCTGTTCATAAACGTTTAGAAGGTTGGGTATTAGTAAATGGAATTGCAGATAAAATTGAAAGTATGTCTAAGCTCTCTGAGAATGAATTAGAATATCAACATCTTTGGTCAACATTTTTTAGAACCATTGCGATTAAAGAACGAACAAATGAAGCGCTTCAAAAACAACTTTTACCTCTTCGTTATCGTAAAAATATGACAGAGTTTCAAGAAAAAAATCGATTAGCAGTATGGAATGGAAAGAATACTTTGTAATATTTTAGTAAAACAAAAGTATGGATTTGACAAATTTAATGATATGTGTTATATATAAGGATGAATTTTTTTAACATATATAGCGAAAGGATGAGTTTTGTGAAAGAAAGAAAAATCAAATTATCAAATTTTGCGGATGCCAAAAGATTTGTTATGGCTGCTACAGGTTGTAATTTTGATGTTGATGTTTTTTATAATAGAGTAATAGTAGATGCAAAGTCTATGTTAGGCGTATTTAGTCTTGATTTATCTCATATATTAACAGTTCGTTTTTATGGTGACGATATGCAGTTTGAAAGCTTCTTAAACGAATATGCAGCAGCATAATTAAGATTGCTATTTCTTAAGTGAACACTTTTAAAAGAAAAATAGATAGGAGTACCTGGAATGTGTTACATTTTAAGGTACTCTTTTCCTTTATAGAAAAACTACTAGAAAAGGAGGTGTGGAACTATGGAAACGCTACAGAGAGAAAACATAAAAATATCAGTAAGAAATTTAGTTGAGTTCATTTTAAGAAGCGGAGATATTGATAATAGAAGAGGTTCTGTTTCTGATAAAGATGCTATGCAAGCTGGCGCAAAGATACATAAAAAAATCCAGAGGCAAATGGGCTCTCATTATATGGCTGAAGTTAGTTTGAAGACTATAGTTCCTTTAGAAGAATACTCCATTATAGTAGAAGGACGTGCAGATGGTATTTTTACAGAAGACGGAAATACCTATATAGATGAAATTAAAGGCATGTATAAAAATTTGAATTTTTTAGAAGAAGCAATAGAGGTGCATAAAGCTCAAGCCATGTGTTATGCTTATTTTTATGCAAAAGAACAAAGTCTAGAAAAGATATTTGTTCAAATGACATATTGTAACTTAGAAACAGAGGATATAAAAAGGTTTCAGGAAGAGTTTACCTTTACTTATTTGGAGAATTGGTTTTTAGGAATTATTGATAAGTATGTAAAGTGGACAGATTATCAATATGATGCTAACATAAATAGAAAAAAATCCATACAACCATTAGAGTTTCCCTTTGAATACAGGGAAGGGCAAAGAGGATTAGCAGTAGCCGCTTATCGCACCATTGAGCAGAAGAAGGCTTTATTTATCCAAGCTCCTACCGGTGTGGGAAAGACTATTTCAACTGTATTTCCTGCTATTAAGGCGATAGGTGAAGGCTTGGGAGATAAACTTTTTTATTTAACAGCTAAGACCATTACACGAACAGTTGCAGAAGAAGCTTTTGAGCTATTAAGAGAAAAAGGTCTTAAATTCAAGACGGTCACTATCACTGCAAAAGAAAAGCTTTGTGCATGTGAAGTTATGGAGTGTAATCCAGATCACTGTCCCTATGCAAAAAGTCATTTTGACAGAGTAAATGATGCCGTATTTGATCTAATAAATGCAGAGGTAAATATTACAAGAAATCATATTTCTGAGTATGCAATGAAACATACGGTATGTCCTTTTGAAATGTGTTTGGATGTAAGTAATTGGGTTGATGGTGTTATATGTGATTATAATTATGTCTTTGATCCTAACGTAAAACTAAAACGATTTTTTAGTGAAGGAAGTAAAGGGGAATATTTATTCTTAATTGATGAAGCACATAACTTAGTTGAGCGGGCAAGGGAAATGTACAGCGCAGTTTTAGTGAAAGAAGATTTCCTTCATATAAAACATTTGCTAGCTGGTCATAACAAGAAGCTTGCTAAAAGTTTAGATAAATGTAATAAAGATATGTTAGCCTTTAAGAAGGAATGTGAAACTTATAAGGTGATACCAAACGCTGGAGCTCTCCCTATTAATCTTTTGAACCTAATGGGAAACCTTGAGGAGTTTATGGATGAGGGTAATGATTTTACGGATAAAAAAGAATTATTAGATTTCTATTTTTCTATAAGAAATTTTTTGAATATACATGAGCTTTTAGATGATAATTATAAAATTTATACAGAATATTCTCAAGATGGTAAGTTTAGTATAAAGTTATTATGTGTAAATACGGGTACTAACATAAGGCAATGTTTGGAGAAAGGAAGAAGTAGTATCTTTTTTTCAGCAACACTATTACCGATTCAATACTATAAACCATTATTGGGGGGGAATACGGAGGATTATGCTGTCTATGCAAATTCGCCTTTTCCTGTAAGTAATAGATTGATTTTAATTGGAACAGATATAAGTAGTAAATACACTAGAAGAACCGAAAGTGAGTTTTACAATTATTATAGCTATATCATTAATCTTATGAAAGTAAAAATGGGAAATTATATGGTATTTTTCCCATCTTATCGTTTAATGAATCAAGTATTACAAGTTGCTCAAGAAAATGGGATAGAAGATGATGCGGATGTAATTATTCAAAAGACTAGTATGACAGAAGAAGAAAGAGAAACATTTTTAAAACAATTTGAAATTGAAAGAAATAAGTCTTTTGTTGCTTTCTGTGTACTTGGTGGGATATTCTCGGAAGGCATTGATTTGAAAAATGAGCAATTAATTGGAGCCATTATTGTTGGAACTGGATTACCTCAAGTATGTAATGAAAGAGAAATATTAAAAGAGTATTATGATGAGCGAGAACTTAATGGTTTTGATTATTCCTATCGCTATCCTGGTATGAATAAGGTTCTGCAAGGAGCTGGGAGAGTTATTCGTACAGGTGAAGATAAAGGGATTATTGCTCTTTTGGATAGCCGATTTATGGAACGTCAATATAGACAGTTGTTTCCACGTGAATGGGAGGGATACAGCTGTGTAACTTTAGAGAATCTTATTGAAGAAACTAAAAAGTTTTGGGAGGGGTTTGAATGGATATAAATTATGAATTGTATAAGGTGTTTTATTATGTTGCAATTTCTTTGAGTTTTTCGGAAGCTTCAAAACAATTATTTATTTCGCAATCTGCAGTAAGCCAATCGATAAAAACGTTAGAAAAGAAATTAAATTCCAAATTATTTCAGCGTAGCACAAAGAAAGTATTACTAACTCCTGAAGGAGAGATTCTGTTTAAGCATGTTGAACCCGCCATGAATCTGATCATGAATGGAGAAAGGCAGGTTTTGGAAGCGGATTCTTTAAATGGTGGACAACTTAGAATAGGTGCGAGTGACACAATATGCCGATATTACTTAGTTCCATTTTTAAATGAATTCCACCAAAAACATTCCAATATACACATAAAGGTTATGAATCAAACGTCTCTTAAATGTGTAGAACTGCTAACTTCAGGGCAGGTAGATCTTATTATTATAAATCATCCGAATACAGCTTTAAATGATGCAATAAATATGAAAGCATTAAAAGTGTTTAAAGATGTGTTTTTAGGTGGAGAGAAGTATTCTTTATTATCAAAAGAGCTAATATCTTTAAAGGAACTTCAGAAATATCCGATTCTTATGTTGGATAGAAAAAGTACTACGAGTGAATTTTTGCATCAAATTTTTCAAAAGTATCAGTTGGATTTAGTTCCTGAAATCGAATTAAGTAGTAATGATTTGCTCTTAGACTTAGCAAGGATAGGGCTTGGAATTGCATTTGTTCCTGACTTTTGTGTCCCAAAAGAAAAGAAAGACTTATATTTGATTTCTACAATAGAGGATTTGCCCAGTAGAAAGCTTATGGTTGCATACAGTGATAATATTCCTCTCTCCAATATAGCAAAGGAATTTTTGATGCAGTTACTAAATAATTCGAATAAAGAAAAATAGCAAAATAAATGTAACAAAATAGTAAAAGACATGTACTTTTTGCTTGCATTATGGTATTATTTAGTATATATTGACAGACAAAATGACGAAAAATAGTTGGAGGGTTATGAAATGAAAGAAGTGATTGCTAAAATGGCAAGATTTTTTTTGAAAGTGAAAGACTTAGCTAAGAATATTGTCAAGAACAAGAAACCACATTTAGACGAAATGAGATCAAAAGGTAAGAAACTAGTAAAAAAAGCGAAGACGAATAAGCGTAATAAGATGGGTATACGTATTCAGCTTATTGTCGGTTTTATAATACCGATTTTTTTCGTGATATTTGTTGGAGTTTTTTCTTATAGTAGAGCATCTCAAGGATTAATTGCTAATTATGAGGCTTCCACTTTAAAAACCATTGATTTAGCTGTTCAATACATAGACTTAGGACTTTCTTCAATAGAAGCTTCTGCCCTTCAGTTAACAATGGATTCTCAATTATCAAACTATGCTTTTGGGTTATATAAAGATACTCCTGCAGAGCAGCTTAAAGCTTCTAATACAATAAAATCTAATATTATGGCTAAAGAAGTTTCTGATAGTTTTATAGAGAATATTCATATTGTAACAGATGAAAATACAAATTTCTTTACTACAACAACCAAAGTTGGAAAAGGATTTTTACAAGAGTACTTAGAGTCAGCAGAAGGAAAAAAACTTTCAGATTCTGGTACTAAAGTTTGGATTGGATCTCATGAATTTTTGGATGAGGAGATTGGCATTAATACGGAAAGTTATGCCTTGTCCTTTATGCAAAGAATTAATCCTAACAAGTTTGCTGTAGTCATTGACGTTAATCTAGAAAAGATCCGTGGTATTTTACAGAACTTGGATTTGGGTGAAGGAAGTAAGGTTGCATTTATTACACCTGACGGAAAAGAAGTTATAGCAGATAAAGAAGATACCTTTAAGTTTTTTAATCAAACATATTATAAAGAAAGTTTAGCCTTAGAAGAGTTAAGTGTAGGAACATACGTTAAGCTTAATGGCTCAGAATATTTCTTTATGCAAAGCACCAGTCCTGTAACAGGAATGACAGTAAGTGCATTAGTACCTCAGATTTCTATTACTAAGGCAGCAGATGAAATAAAAAATGTAACGATTGTTTTAGTTCTTTTAGCTTGTATTGTAGTTGCTGTAGTGGCAACCTTTATTTCATTAAATATTGGAAATAATATTAGTAAAATCATTAAAAAGTTATCTTTAGTTTCTAAAGGTGATTTAACAGTTTCAATGGATGATGTAGCTAGCCGAAATGAATTCGGAATACTTGCTGATAATGTTGCAGAAGTTATTACTAACATGCGACAATTAATTGAAAAGGCTCAAGAAACTACGAAACTAGTATCTGGATCTACTAAACGAGTAGCCAGCGCATCAGAAGTAATGACAGAGTCCTCTAATAATATATCTAGTGCAATTGGTGAAATTGATATGGGTATCACTCAACAAGCCGAAGATGCGCAAAATTGTTTAGTTAAAATGGATGGATTATCAGAAAAAATTGAATTTGTTAAAAATGAGATTATAGATATAAGCACAGTAGCAGAGACTACAAAGAAAATTGTTGGTGAAGGTATTGGTACTATGGATAAACTTACTGACCAATCTGCATCTACTACTAGTATTACACAAGAAGTTGTAAAAGATGTAAAAGCACTGGAAGTAAAATCTGTTTCTATTGAACAGTTTATCGATATTATTAATGATATAGCTTCTCAAACTAGTTTGCTTTCTTTAAATGCTTCTATAGAGGCAGCAAGAGCTGGTGAAGCAGGAAGAGGATTTGCAGTAGTAGCAGAAGAGATTCGTAAGTTAGCGGAAGGTTCTGCAAATGCAGCCAATGAAATTCAACATCTTGTTAGTGAAATTAAAAAACAAACTTCAGGTACAGTGGCAACAGCTATGAAAGCAGAAGATGTTGTTAAGGGACAATCCTCAATTGTACAACATACAATTGAGGCATTTGAAAACATAAACAAACACGTTGACAACCTACTTACCAATTTAAGCCATGTTGAAAATAGTGTAAAAGATATGGATACAGAAAGAAGAGATACATTAAGTGCCATAGAAAGTATTTCAGCAGTATCTGAAGAAACTGCAGCTTCTTCTTCTGTAGTGAATGACACCGTAAAAGATCAGCTTTATTCTACTAATGATTTAAAAGAAGCATATTTAGATTTAGAGGATAATGCAAAAGTATTAAATGAAGCAATTAATTTATTTAAAATTCAATAATTATTAGAAGCACTTATAAATAACATAAGATATATTCATTGTACTAATGATATATCTTATGTTATATTTAATTTATAAGGAAATACTAATAAGAGAATACTTTGAAAAACGGAGGTAAAGATGGATAAAGTAAAAAGAGTGTATGTGGAAAAAAAGGAAGCCTTTGCAGTAAAAGCAAAGGAATTAAAGGATGAACTCAAGGGATATTTAGGTATAGATAGTATAGCAAAGGTGCGTGTGTTAATTCGATATGATATTGAAAATATATCAGAGGTTGTATTTAAAGAAGCCTGTAAAACCATTTTTTCTGAACCTCCTGTAGATATCTTGTATGAGGAAAATTTTCCATACTCTGTAGAGGACAAGGTGTTTTCTGTAGAATATTTACCAGGTCAGTTTGATCAAAGAGCTGATTCAGCTGTTCAATGCGTTCGCTTTATAAAAAAAGAGGAAGAAGCAATAATAAAAACTGCAGTGACTTATGTGTTAGAGGGTAGTGTTACAGAAGATGAATTAGAAAAGATTAAAGATTATTGTATTAATCCAGTAGATTCAAGAGAATCAGGTATGGGTAAACCTAAAACATTAGTTACTGTTTTTGAAGAGCCTGCTGATATTCTTAATTTAAACGGATTTACAAAAATGGAAGAAAATGAATTAAATGAACTTTTCTTATCTTTAAATTTGGCCATGACATTTAAAGATTTCCTTCATATACAAAATTATTTTGTGAATGAAGAAAAAAGAGAACCTTCTATGACAGAAATTAAAGTTCTAGACACCTATTGGTCAGATCATTGTCGTCATACTACTTTTTCTACAGAATTAAAGGATGTTAATTTCTTAGATGGTTTTTATAATAAACCAATGAAGAAAACGTATGAAGAATATTTATCTGCCCATAAAGAAATGTTTGCAGGAAGAGAAGATAAATATGTTTGTTTAATGGATTTGGCATTGATGGCTATGCGAAAGTTAAAAAAAGAAGGTAAGTTACAGGATTTAGAGGAGTCAGAAGAGATTAATGCTTGTAGTATTGTAGTTCCAATAGATATAGATGGGGGTACAGAAGAATGGCTAATAAGTTTTAAAAACGAGACTCATAATCACCCAACAGAAATCGAGCCTTTTGGTGGTGCGGCTACTTGCCTGGGAGGCGCTATCCGTGATCCATTATCTGGACGAGCTTATGTATATCAAGCGATGAGAATAACTGGTGCAGCAGATCCAACCGTTTCCTTAAAAGAGACGTTAAAAGGAAAGCTACCACAGGTGAAAATTGTACGTGGTGCAGCAGATGGATATAGTTCATATGGAAATCAAATTGGTTTAGCAACTGGTTATGTAAAGGAAGTATATCATCCTAATTATGTTGCAAAACGCATGGAAATTGGTGCGGTTATGGGAGCAGCACCTAGGAAAAATGTTATTAGAGAAACTTCTGATCCGGGAGATGTGATTATCTTGCTTGGAGGTAGAACTGGGCGAGATGGTTTGGGTGGTGCTACTGGTTCATCAAAAGTCCACACGAAGGAATCCATTGAGACTAGTGGAGCAGAAGTTCAAAAAGGAAATGCTCCAACAGAAAGAAAAATACAAAGATTATTTAGACGAGAAGAAGTTAGCCGTCTTATCAAAAAATGTAATGATTTTGGTGCAGGTGGAGTATCTGTAGCGATTGGTGAGCTTGCTGATGGTTTGAAGATATTCTTAGATAAGGTTCCAAAAAAATATGCAGGGCTTGATGGCACTGAACTTTCCATATCTGAATCTCAAGAACGTATGGCTGTAGTTATTGATAAAAAAGATGTAGAAGAGTTTTTGGCATACTCTGTAGAAGAAAATCTTGAGGCAACTGAAGTAGCTGTTGTTACAGAAGAGAAAAGACTTGTTATGATATGGAGAGATAAGGAAATCGTGAATCTTTCTAGAGTATTTTTAGACACAAATGGTGCTCATCAAGAAGCAGCAGTAGAAGTCCAAATGCCTGCTACTGATAAAAATTATTTTGCGGAAGAAAAGATTACAGATGTAAGAGAAAAATGGCTTGCTAGCTTAAGAGACTTAAATGGATGCTCTCAAAAAGGACTTGTAGAAATGTTTGATAGCTCTATAGGCGCAGGCTCTGTTTTAATGCCATATGGTGGCAAGTACCAACTAACAGAGACACAGACAATGGTAGCAAAATTACCCCTATTAAAAGGGAAGACGGATACTGTTACGATGATGAGTTATGGATTTGATCCTTATCTATCAAGTTGGAGCCCATATCATGGAGCGGTATATGCTATATTAGAGTCAGTTGCAAAAATTGTGTCATCTGGTGGTGACTACTCAAAGATTAGATTTACCTTCCAGGAATACTTTAAACGTATGACTGAGAATCCTTCTAGTTGGGGACAACCTTTTTCAGCTCTTTTAGGTGCTTATTCAGCTCAAATGGGATTTGGACTTCCATCGATAGGTGGTAAGGATAGTATGTCTGGAACCTTCCATGATATTGATGTTCCTCCTACTCTAGTTTCTTTTGCAGTAAATACAGGAGATCATAATGATATTATTTCTCCTGAATTTAAAAAGGCTGGAAATAAGATAATAAAGTTTGCGATTGAAAAAGATGAATATGATTTACCTATATATGAACAAATTAAAAATTTATATGGAGAAATCTATAGACTAATACAGAATAAAATTGTTTTATCAGCCTATTCTTTAGATTCAAAAGGAGTAGTAGCAGCGGTTAGTAAAATGGCTTTTGGAAATCATTTTGGTGTCAAAGTAGATGAAAATTTAGATATAAATGATTTCTTTAGACCAGAGTTTGGAAATATTGTAGCTGAAGTGGAAGAGAAAGACTTAGAAAAAATCAAAGTGCCATATACTTTAATAGGTGAAGTGACAAATGAAAAGAAATTTGTGTATGGTTCTGTGATGATTGAATTAGAGGATGCGCTAGCTTCATGGATGAAAACCTTAGAAAAGGTATTCCCTACAAAGGTGAAAGAAGCTACAAATCAAGTAAAATCTTCTTTGTTTAATACAAAGGATATTTATATATGCAAAAATAAAGTTGCAAAACCAACTGTATTTATCCCGGTTTTCCCAGGTACAAATTGTGAATATGATAGTATGAAAGCATTCGAAAGAGCTGGTGCAAATGTTATTATAAAGATATTTAAAAATTTAGATGCAGAAGGAATACGTAACTCGGTGGAAGAATTTAATAAAACAATTAATCAATCACAGATAGTTATGTTTCCAGGTGGTTTTAGCGCTGGTGACGAACCAGATGGCTCTGCAAAATTCTTTGCTACAGCTTTTAGAAATGAAAAATTAAAAGAATCTGTTGAAAATTTATTAAATGAGAGAGATGGATTAGTTTTAGGTATATGTAATGGATTCCAAGCGTTAATTAAGCTAGGATTAGTTCCTCATGGAAAGATAATTGGACAAAATGAAGAATCACCAACATTAACTTACAATACGATTAATCGTCATGTTTCAAAGATGGTTTATACAAAAGTAGTTTCAAATAAGTCTCCTTGGTTACAACAAGCTGAGTTAGGTGGAGTTTATGTGAATCCAGCGTCTCATGGAGAAGGACGTTTCGTTGCAAATGAAAAATGGATGAAAGAGTTATTCGAAAATGGTCAAATAGCAACTCAATATGTAGATTTAAACGGAGAAGCAACTATGGATGTTGAATGGAATGTGAATGGTTCTTACCAAGCGGTAGAAGGAATCACAAGTCCAGATGGAAGAGTGTTTGGAAAAATGGCTCATTCAGAACGTAGAGATGAGGCTGTTGCTAAAAACATCTTTGGAGAACAAGATTTAAAGATTTTTGAATCAGGCGTAAAGTATTTCAAATAACAAAAAAAGGTGTTGGAATGGTTCCAGCACCTTTTTTTAGATATTATATTTAGATAATCTTATCTAGTTTCTCCCATAAAGAACAAAGCAATTGTACCTGGGCCAGAATGTGCGCCAATAGTAGGGCTTACATAGTTAATAAGAAAATCAGTAATTCCAAAACGCTCTTTTATTAATTCAGCTACATATTCAGCATCTTCAAGACAATCTCCATGGCTAATGAAAACAATGTCATTTTCATAGTTACCTACTAATTTCGCCATGTTGTCTACTAATGTGTTTAAAGATTTTTTTCTTCCTCTTACGTTTACAAGTGAAGTTAAATGACCTTCATTATCTACGTGCAGAACTGGTTTCACGCTTACAAGTGTTCCAATAATTGCCGTAGCTTTTGATACTCGACCACCTCGATGTAAATGATTTAAATCATCTACAGTAAATTGATGACATAAATGAAGTTTGTTTTCTTCTACCCATTTTGCAACTTCTTCTATACTTTTACCAGCATCTCTAAGTTCTACTGCTTTATGGACTAGAAGCCCTTCTCCTAGAGAAGCACAGAGTGAATCAATTACAATTATTTTTGCTTCTGGATTTTTTTCCATTACTTCGTTGGCAGCTAATACTGAATTGGCATAGCTACCACTAAGACCAGAGGAGAATCCAATGTGAAGAACAGGTAATCCTTGATCTGTAAATTTTTCAAAGCTTTCCTTAGCACTTTCTGGAATTACTGCATTTGTGGTAGGCATACTTCCTGCACGCATTTTTGCATAAAATTCAGTTGCTTCTAAAGAATTATCTTTGTTATATATAACACCTTCTAATTCATAATCTAAAGAAAAAGTTTCGATATTATGTTCTATTAAATAGGAATCAGGTAAATCGCAAGTTGTATCTGTTGTAATTATAAAACTGTTCATCTTTCATTCCCCCTAAGTTGTTTTTTAATAGTAATAATATACTATCACTAATATGTCTATTTTACTAGTTTTCTTTATAGAAGTCTACATCAAAAATAATAAAAAACACATTTACTTGTACCATATTTCATTGTATGATTATTGAGAAGGTAGAATAAATGTAAAGGATGATAAGGAATGAAAAAAAGGACGATTGAACAATTTAAAGAGATTTTTGGTAATGAAGGAGAAATTAAAACTTATTTTGCACCAGGAAGAGTTAACTTAATAGGGGAGCATACAGATTATAATGGAGGTCATGTGTTTCCGTGTGCATTAACCATTGGCACCTATGCAGTAGCAAGAAAAAGAAGAGATAGTAAATTGCGCTTTTACTCTATGAACTTTGAAACTTTAGGTATTGTAGAATGTGATTTAAAAGAATTAGTCTATAAAAAAGAAGATGAATGGTCCAATTATCCCAAAGGTGTGATTTGGACATTTGTGAAAAAAGAATATCTGATAAATCAAGGGTTAGACATTGTGCTTAATGGAAATATTCCAAATGGTTCAGGTTTATCTTCATCAGCTTCTGTTGAAGTGGTGACAGGTGTAATTTTAAAAGATATGTTTCAACTTGATGTTGATATGGTTGAGATTGCATTAATGAGTCAGTATGCTGAGAATAACTTTAATGGAGTAAACTGCGGTATTATGGATCAATTTGCTGTGGCAATGGGGAAAAAAGATCATGCGATTTTTTTAGATACAGCTGATTTATCTTATGAATATGCTCCTATTGTATTAGAAGATGCTAAGATTGTAATTGCATCTAGTAATAAAAAAAGAGGACTTGCAGATTCTAAATATAATGAGAGACGTACAGAATGTGAAACAGCACTTAAAGAACTTCAAACAGTGGCTGATATAAAAAGCTTAGGTGAATTAAGCGAAGAAATGTTTGATCACATTTCTCATGCTATAAAAGATCCAGTACGTGTAAAGAGAGCAAAACATGCTGTTGCAGAGAACCAAAGAACGATAAATGCAGTTTCAGCCCTAAAAAATGGAGACATTGCTAAATTTGGAAAGTTAATGAATGCTTCACATGTCTCTTTAAGGGATGATTATGAGGTGACAGGAATTGAGCTTGATACACTTGTAGAGGCAGCATGGGAACAAGAAGGAGTGATTGGCTCTAGAATGACAGGCGCAGGCTTTGGAGGGTGTACTGTGAGTATTGTAAAAACAGATAAAATTGATAAATTTATTGATAAAGTAGGAACAACCTATAAAGATAAAATAGGATATGCAGCAGATTTTTACGTGGTTGAAATTGGACAAGGCGCTGGGATCTTAGAATAAAATAACGCTAAATGTAGATAGCAAATTAGCTTGGAGGATTATATGATTTATAATAGTATTAATAAATTGCTTCAATATGGATTAGAAACAAGCCTAATAGCAAAAGAAGATGTAATTTATGTTACAAATCTCTTACTAGATCTTTTACATCTTGAAGATTATATTGAAGCTAAAGAAACATATAAGGATATTGACTTAGAAGAAACCTTAAAAGAATTATTAGACTACTCGGTGAGTAAAAACTTGATTGAAGATAGCATTGTTTATCGAGATTTGTTTGACACAAAGCTTATGAACTGTCTAGTAGCCAGACCAAGTCAAGTCATAAAAGAGTTTCAAGAAAAATATATAGAATCACCTATTAAGGCAACCGATTATTTTTATAAGCTGAGTCAAGATACCGATTATATTCGAAGATATAGAATTAAGAAAGATAAAAAATGGGCAGTATCCACCGAATATGGAGAAATAGATATTACCATTAATTTATCAAAGCCTGAAAAAGATCCAAAGGCAATCGCTGCCGCTAAACATGCAAAGCAAAGTGGATATCCCAAATGTCTTTTATGTAAAGAAAATGAAGGTTATGCAGGAAGGGTAACTCATCCTGCTAGATATAACCATAGGATTATTCCTATCACAATTCAGAATCAAGATTGGGGTTTTCAGTATTCTCCTTATGTATACTATAATGAACATTGTATTGTTTTCAATGGTGAACATGTTCCAATGAAAATAGATAAGGTTGCGTTTGCAAAGTTATTTGATTTTATCAATCTTTTTCCTCATTATTTTATAGGCTCTAATGCCGATTTACCTATTGTGGGTGGTTCTATTTTGACACATGACCATTTCCAAGGAGGTAACTATACCTTTGCTATGGCGAAAGCACCGATAGAACAGAGCGTTACTATTCCAAAGTTTGAAGACATAGAAGTCGGAATTGTAAAATGGCCGTTATCTGTGATTCGTTTAAAAGCAAAAGATGAAAAAAGGCTAATTGAGTTGGGAGATTATATCTTAAATAAGTGGAGAGGCTATACAGACGAAGAAGCATTTGTTTATGCCAATACAAATGGAGAACCTCATAACACGATTACACCAATTGCTAGAAAAGTTGGAGATCGATACGAACTGGATTTGGCTCTTCGTAATAACATTACGACGGAAGAACATCCACTGGGGGTATATCATCCTCATGCTGAGCTTCATCATATTAAAAAGGAGAATATTGGTCTTATTGAAGTAATGGGACTTGCTGTTCTACCTGCTAGATTAGAAGAAGAGATGAAAGTTTTAAAGGATTATATTTTAAATAAAAAAGATATTCGTTCGAATCCAATGATTCATAAGCATAATGATTGGGTTCAGAAATTCACAAGGAACTATTCATCTATTACAAAAGAAAATATCGATGGGATTTTAGAAAAAGAAATCGGTCTTGTTTTCACTAAAGTACTGGAACACGCTGGAGTTTTCAAGTGTACTAGGGAGGGCAGGGAAGCCTTTAACAGATTTATAGAATCTTTATAAAATGGGAGTACATTAAATGAATAAAAGAATAACTACAAAATCATTAGTTACGATAGGGATGTTTGCTGCAGTTCTTGTGATTTTATCACAGGTTCAAATACAGTTGCCTAGTGGAATTCCTATTACCTTGCAGACATTTGCAATTGCATTAGTAGGGTATACCTTAGGAAAAGAAATGGGTATTGCGACAGTATTTCTTTATATCTTATTAGGTGCAATTGGTATACCAGTTTTTGCAGGCTTTAAAGGTGGACTTGAGGCTATATTGGGTTATACGGGTGGTTTTATAATAGGGTTTCCTTTTATGGCATATTTGTGTGGTATGAGAGAAAGCTACTTTATAAAATTTAATCTAAAAAAAAATGTGCGCTTTTTTATTTCGCTTTTATTGGGTCTAATAGGATTGATGATTGTACATCTCTTAGGAACCATGCAATATAGTAAGTTAGCTGAACTGGAATTTTTAGAAGGATTACTAGTGGTATCTTTGCCATTTTTAATAAAGGATATAGTTTCTATTGTGGCAGCACTTTATTTGGGAGATATCATAAAAGACAGAATTAAAAAAATGTGATAATTAATAAAAGGTATCTCATTATGAAATAAAACTCATAATGAGATACCTTTTTTATGTTATGAAAACACGTTATTTGGCTGAATGTTTTTCAGAAATATTTAATAAAATAAAACCAAAAGCAAATAATAGAATAAGTGCTAAGATTCCATAGGTAGAAGAACCAAAAACGAAAGCACAAAAGGCCATAATAACAGGACCAAAGAAATCTGCGAATTTTCCAAAGATATCAAAGAAACCAAAATATTCACTAGATTCCTTTTTTGGAATAAGCTTTCCATAGTAAGAACGAGATAAAGACTGGATTCCACCTTGGCAAATTCCAACTGCAACTGCTAATACCCAGAATTCCCAAGCTTTATCTAATTGATATCCGAAAAGGCAGATGAGCATATAGCCAACTATGTAAAACTTTATTATTTTTATTGGACCATATTTGGACCCAAGTTTTCCGCTTAAGATAGCGAAAGGGAAAGCAACAAATTGTGTAAGTAGTAAAGCTAATATCATAGAAGTACTGTCAATACCTACTTCACCACCATAGCTAGTAGCTAAGGATATGATAGTGTAAACACCATCGATATAACAGAAATATGCTAGTATAAAAAATAGAAGTTTCTTATTGGCCTTTATTTTTGAAAAGGTCTTTCCTAAACGGCTAAATGCATTTGTTAATTTATCTTTTCTATCTTCTAAATAATAGTTCTGTTTTACATTTTTAAGAAGAGGAATGGTCATTCCAATCCACCAAATCGCTGTTAGTAGGAAAGATATTTGAGTGGCTAAGGTAGTAGACATTCCAAAAGGCTTGGTAAAAATCAGGACGATACCAATAATAAAAGGAATACAACTCCCTACATAACCCCAAGCATAACCATGGGAAGAAACTAAATCCATGCGGTCATCTGTGGTGACATCTATTAACATAGAGTCATAAAAAATATTACAGGCAGAGTACCCGATTCTGGCAATTACAAAGAGTACGAGAAAAGCAAGCCAGTCTGTTGTAACAGATAAAGAGAGTAAGCCTAAAACACCTAAAACTAATGAAATGGAAAAAACTTTCTTCTTCATTCCTTTATAGTCGGCAAGTGCACCCAATATGGGAGAGCAAAGTGCTAAAATAAATACTGCAATAGCAGTAACAGTGGCCCAGAGACCAGTAGCCTGTGCATCTGATATACCAGCAGTTGTTGCCAAACTCCTAAAAAAGATAGGGATGGTTGTAGAAATAAGCATAATAAATGCTGAATTTCCAACATCATAAAGAATCCAACTAAGTTCTGCTTTGGTTAGTTTTGTTTTCATATAAACTCCTTTTCCTTTATATAATTGCATGCATTTGCTTGCTTTTTCTATTATATCATAGTCTTTCCGCATGAGCCATTTAATAATATACTATTTTTTTAAAATTAGGGATTATCTAAAAACAGTGGAACTATTGATACTTGTACGATATAATTAAAATAAATATAAACTGAGAATGTATTGAAAATAGAGGAGAGAGCGAAAATGGTTCATGCTTCTGAAAAGTATCTAAAAATGTTATCAAGACAATTTCCAACCATAAGAGACGTATCTACAGAAATTATTAATTTACAGTCAATCTTAAGTTTACCAAAAGGAACAGAACATTTTTTGTCAGATTTACATGGTGAATATGAGCAGTTTAATCATGTTCTAAAAAATGGTTCCGGAACTGTAAAAAGAAAATTAAATGAAATTTTTGAAGATAGTCTAACGGATAGTCAAAAAAGAAGTCTAGCAACTCTTATTTATTACCCAAAAGAAAAGTTGGAAATCGTAAAAGAGGAAGAAGACGACATAGAGAACTGGTATAAAATCACCTTACATAGACTGGTTTTAATTTTGAAGAGTGTTTCTTCAAAATATACACGTTCAAAGGTAAGAAAAGCAATTCCTAAGGATTTTATTTATGTTATTGAAGAATTAACCACTGAAAAAGAGGAAGTCCTAGATAAAGAAGCTTACTACAATGAAATTATTCAAACGATTATACAAATAGGGGATGCAGAAGTATTTATACAGACCTTTTGCTATTTGATTCAAAGACTAGTGATCGATCATCTACATATAGTCGGTGATATTTATGATCGTGGACCTGGGGCACATATTATAATGGATACCTTATGTCATTATCATTCTGTGGATATACAGTGGGGAAATCATGACATTGTGTGGATGGGCGCGGCAAGCGGTCATTATGCTTGTATTGCTAATGTTATTCGTATGTGTGCTAAGTATGGAAATATGGATATATTAGAAGACGGATATGGGATTAATTTAATGCCCTTGATAGCCTTTGCAATGAAAGAATATGCTGATGTAGACTGTAGTGCCTTTGTTCCAATGATGAATGAACAATATGGTGTAGCAGGAATTGATTCTAAGTTATATAAAGCCATTACAATGATACAGCTAAAATTAGAGGGCCAGTTGGTTTTAAAATATCCAGAGTTTGAAATGAATAATCGATTATTATTGGATAAAATTAATTTTGCTGAAAAATCGGTATTAATAGACGGTGTTTCATACAAAATGAATGACGTAGATTTCCCTACAGTAGATGAAAGGTCTCCTTATGCGCTAACTTCTGAAGAAGAACAGGTAATGGCTCGTTTAAATCAAGGATTTGTGCAAAATGAGAAATTACAGATGCATATAAAGTTTTTATATACAAAAGGCAGTTTATATAAGGTTTATAATTCGAATTTACTTTATCATGGATGTATTCCAGTGAATCAAAAAGGAATCTTTATGAAAGTAAATCTATTTGGAGAAGACTATTCGGGAAAAGAGCTATATGATATTTTAGAATGTTATGCTAGAAAAGGATATTTTTCAAAAGTAGGTACAGAAGAAAAAGAAAGAGGAATGGATATCCTTTGGTATCTGTGGAATGGCCCTAAGTCTCCTGTATATGGAAGAGACAAAATGGCTACTTTTGAGCGACTTTTCATGAAGGACAAAAGCATGCACAAGGAAAATAAAAACAATTATTACAATATGTTAGATACTCATTTATTAATAGACAAGATATTAAATGAATTTGGCTTGGATCCAAACACATCACATATTATAAATGGACATGTCCCTGTGGAAGTAATAAAAGGAGAAAGTCCAGTACGATGCGATGGTAAGCTTATTATTATAGATGGTGGCTTTTCTAAGATGTATCATGAAAAAACAGGAATTGCAGGCTATACCTTAGTATCAAATTCTCGTGAAATCAGATTAGTTGAACATGAGAAATTTGAAAGTTCAGAAGTATCAATAAGAGAAGAAACGGATATTATTTCTGATACATTTACGGTTGAAACCTTTTCTAAAAGAAGAAATATAGGTGAAACGGATATTGGTTTTGAAATAAAAGAGAACATTGGCGTACTAGAGGAACTATTAGCCTCATATAAGCTCAAAGGAGATTAATATATTGAAGAACAACAAATACTATAACAATCCAGTGCAAAGAGGATTTTTTCCAGACCCTTCTATTATAAGAGTTGAAGATGACTACTACATGGTCAATTCAACCTTTCAATATTTTCTTGCGATTCCGATTTCTCATTCAAAAGATATGGTGAATTGGGAAATAATAGGACATGCAATTAGCAATTCGGAATATCTGGATTTATCAGAGATTCCAGCTGACTTTGATCGGTTTAAGTATGAGGATTAATTTGAAAGGAGTAGATTATGGAATTTATTAGTGTATTTGATGTAATGGGACCCAATATGGTAGGTCCCTCTAGTTCTCATACTGCAGGTTCTGTTTCGATAGCATTGCTTGCTAGAAAAATGATAGAAGGAGAGCTTGAAAAGGCTGAATTCATCCTTTATGGATCATTTGCAAAGACTTATAAGGGTCATGGAACAGACTTTGCATTATTAGGAGGGATATTAGGATTTACTACTGATGATTTACGAATCCGAGATTCTTATAGACTAGCAGAAGAGGCAGGAATTGACTTTGAATTTATTGCAAATGATACAGAAACAGAAGTACATCCTAATACAGTAGATATTCATCTAGTTAACCATGAAGGCACGAGTCTAGATGTTCGTGGAGAATCTGTAGGTGGAGGGAAAGTCCGCATCGTTAGGATTAACGGTGTAGATGTAGATTTTACAGGAGAATATAGTACATTAATTGTAATTCATAGGGACAGACCAGGAGTGGTAGCCTATATTACCAAATGCTTAAGTGATTGCAATGTAAATATTGCTTTTATGAAATTGTATCGTGAGGATAAGGGTGCAACTGCCTATAGTATTGTGGAATCCGATGAGAAGATACCACAAATGATAATTGATGATATTAGCAAAAGTGAAAATGTAACCCAAACAATGTTGGTTCAAATATAGTAGAATTGAGGTTAATATGGATTTTAAGAATGGACTAGAATTACTTATCTTATGTGAAGAACATAAAAGTAAAATCTCTGAGATTATGCGCGAAAGAGAAGTTTCTATGACAGAAGCATCTTTAGAGGATACAAATAAGAGAATGGAGAAGGCCTTATGCATTATGCAAGATGCAGTACACCTTCCCTTAAAAGAAGAAGTGAAATCTATGGGAGGATTAATTGGTGGAGAAGCGGCTAAGCTTAGCAAGTTAAGAAATAGTGGAAATTCAATTGCTGGAACCTTGCTTTCAAAGGCTATAAGTTACGCTATGGCAGTACTAGAAGTAAATTCATCTATGGGACTGATTGTAGCTGCGCCAACAGCAGGGTCATCTGGTGTGGTGCCTGGGCTATTACTTGCATTACAAGAAGAACATTATTTGACAGATGAAGAAATTATAAATGGTCTATTTACTGCTGGAGCAATCGGATATATTGTAATGCGAAATGCTACAGTGTCAGGGGCAGAAGCAGGATGTCAGGCAGAAGTAGGGATTGCATCTGCGATGGCAGCAGCTGCAGCAACAGAAATTATGGGTGGTACACCAAAGCAATGTATGGATGCTGCAACTACAGCTATTATGAACTTGCTTGGACTAGTCTGCGACCCTATAGGAGGACTTGTAGAAGCCCCTTGTCAAAGTAGAAATGCTATGGGGGTAAGCAATGCATTGACTTGTGCAGAGATATCCTTAAGTGGAATTGAACAATTTATTCCCTTTGATGAAATGGTAGAAGCCATGTTCAAAGTAGGCAAAAAGATACCAGTGGAATTAAGAGAAACAGCACTGGGAGGAAGTGCAGTGACAGCATCCGCTTGTAATAGGTGTATATCAGGCTAGTAATAATATACTAGCCTATTATAGAAGCTTTTATAAATTCAAGAAATAGAGGATGGGATTTAGATAGAATTCGTACTGGAGAAGAAGGAGATGGGGCTATTTAGTGATAGCCGCAAGTACAGGCAGGATCAATTAATAAGAGTAGGTTAGTGAAAAAAATATTGACAAGAAAAAACACATATGGTACTATCTTTTTGGTACACAAAGGCGTTTACCGATAAAAGAGCAAGTACTCTTTTATTGTGGACGCCTTTGTTTTGTTTTAAAGCAAAACTGATGTTCTTTTATAATTTTAATCCAAATGGAGGAAAGAATATGTCAAAGGAAGTTTTATACGAGGGCAAGTCAAAAGTAGTTTATACAGGAAAAGATGATAGTAGTTATATCATCAAATATAAAGATACTGCAACAGCCCTTAATGGTGAAAAGAAAGAGGAACTTGCAGGAAAAGGAAAGCTCAATGCTGAGATTTCTAAAATTATATTTGAATATTTAGCCCAAAATGGTATAAAGACTCATTTACTAGAGGTAATCGATGAGACAAGTATTTTAGTTAGAAAAGCAGAGATTATTTTGGTGGAAGTAATCATAAGAAATGTTTCTGCAGGTAGTTTTTCAAAAAAATACGGTATTCCAGAAGGAACAAAGTTAAATAATACCGTTATTGAATTTAGCTATAAAAGTGATTCTCTAGGAGACCCTATGATAAACGAGAATCAAATTACAGCAATAGGATTAGCTACAAAAGAAGAGTTAGAGTATATGGCGAATGAGGCTATAAAAATAAATTCTTTACTCTGTGAATTGTTTGAAAAAATAGATATTAGGCTTATTGATTTTAAGATAGAATTTGGAAGATGTAATGGAGAAGTAATCCTTTGTGATGAAATATCCCCGGATTCATGTCGTTTTTGGGATATGAAAAGCAATGAAAAACTTGATAAAGATAGATTTAGACGCAATCTAGGAGATGTACTAGGTGGATATGAAACTGTGCTTAAGAGGATGAAGATATAATTGCAGAAGGGATAATAAAAACCTATGAAGTTTCATGATAAATTGAAAGAAGAATGTGCAATATTTGGAGTAAGTGTACTTACAGAGGAAGCAGTAGGAATTACATATAATGGATTACTAGCTTTGCAACATAGAGGACAGGAGGGTGCAGGAATTGCTGCAATCTTTGATAATACCATCTACTGCGAAAAGGGGATAGGACTTGTAAGCGAAGTATTTAATGGAAATGAACTGGATAAATTTCCAGGGAGTAAAATTGCAATCGGTCATAACCGTTACTCAACTACAGGAAATAATACAGTAGAAAATGTACAACCTTTTATAGCAGAATATCTGACAGGAAGACTAGCAACAGCACATAATGGAAATGTTACCAATGCAAAGGAAATAAAAGAAAAATTGAAAAATTATGGTCTTAATTTTCATGCAACTTCAGATAGTGAAGTGGTTTCATCATTAATCGCATATCATGTTATGAAAAGAGAAAATGAACTAGAAGGTATAATACAAGCAGCAGAGCAGTTAAAAGGAGCCTTTTCTCTTGTTATTTTATGTAGTAATAATAAACTAGTTGCAGTTCGTGATCCGAATGGATATAGGCCTTTGTGTATAGGACAAAGCAAAGATGGAATTGCTATCGCTTCTGAAAGTTGTGCACTTGATAGCTGTGGTTTTGAATTGGTAAGAGATGTAAAAGCAGGGGAAGTTATTGTGATTGAAAATGGAAAAATAACTCATGAAAAGGTTGAGCTTACCAATAAAACCAAGAATAGTGGTATTTGTATTTTTGAATATGTATATTTTTCACGTCCCGACTCACTGATTGATCATTTAAGCGTATATGAAGCAAGATACAATATGGGGAAAATATTGGCAAAAGAGTATCCTGTCTCAGCTGATATGGTTTGCGGTGTACCAGACAGTGGACTTGAGGCTGCAAGTGGATATAGTTCAGAAAGTGGTATTCCATTGTTATCTGGTTTTGTAAAAAACAGATATATAGGAAGAAGTTTTATATATCCTACAGATGCACAAAGAGAAAATGCTGTTAGACTAAAACTAAATCCTCTAGCGGCAAATGTAAAAGGGAAGCGAATCGTCCTTGTGGATGATTCTATTGTTCGTGGAACCACAAGTGAAAAAATTGTCCGTGCTCTAAAAAATGCAGGCGCGAAAGAAGTACATATGAGAATTTCATCTCCACCATTTCTCTATACCTGCCACTATGGAACAGATGTAGACAGTGAAGAAAAATTAATTGCCAATAATTTGAATTTGGATGAAATCTGTAAAAAAATAGGTGCAGATAGTTTGGGATATATTAGTATCGAGGGACTTAAGGAGGCATGCAAACTTTGTAGCCTTCCTTTTTGCACAAATTGCTTTACTGGAGATAATAATGGAGATGGGCAAAAGAAATCAGGACTAGAGTAGAGCTAAGTTTTTTTTATGAATCTGCTATTTGCAACATAAATAATAAGCATTGCAAACATTTTGCCATTAGAGTAAAATTGATTTATTCAAAGCTATTCAGGGTATTGGCTAATAATGTTGTCAGAGTAGCAGGTAGGAGAAAATTATGAAAAATATTGTATGGGGTATGATCGGTTGTGGTGATGTAACAGAAGTGAAAAATGGACCAGGACTTTATCTTTCGAAGAATTCTATTTTAAAAGGAATTACGAATAGGACGATCTCAAAAGCACATGAATGGGTTGAAAGGCATCAGCATGGACGTGTTTATTCTGATGTAAATGAGCTGTTAAAGGATGAGGAAATTGATATTGTATATGTGGCAGTTACACCTCAAATGCATATGGATTATGCCATTTTATGCGCACAAGCCGGAAAACATTGCTTAATAGAAAAACCACTTGCCTTAAGTTACGAGCAAGGTTTGAATATAAAAGAGGCATTTGATAAAGTTGGTAAGAAGGCATTCGTAGCATTTTACAGACGAAGTCTCAATCGGTTTCAGAAGGTAAAAGAATTAGTTGAAAGTGGAACAATCGGAGAGCTATTAAGTGTTAACATTGCTAGATATGCAAAACCTATTACAGACACCTCAAAGTGGAGAGCAAATCCAGAAATATCAGGTGGAAATGAATTTACTGAAACAGATATTCATATTCTAGA
>CAYYVJ010000011.1:0-2017 GCA_964475115.1 uncultured Lachnospiraceae bacterium | reverse complement strand
AGGAGTATGACGAAGAGGAGTATGATGAAGAGGAATATGATGAAGAGGAATATGACGAAGACGAATATGATGAAGAATAAGTAAAAAAGACGTTGGTTATCCAGGTGAAGTCTATATAAGGTAAATCTTGATGGAACGGGAAATACGCTTTTATATGATACGCAAAAAGTAGAAGGGCTAAGTCAGGTGGGGAATTGGCTATTGTTGAATATGTTATAATATCAAGGTTATTAAGTGAAACAAACTTTAATTTAATGTGGAGGTGCTTATGAAAAAGATTGCAACATGGATATTATGGATTGCGTTTGGAATTAATTTCATATCGCTTGCCATTATTGGTGTAAAACTCTTGGATGGGAATTATGAGTTTATGGTTGAAGCATATATTAGTGCTGCATGTTTTTTAGCCATATTTATATGTAGCCTTATAAGAGCGTTTGGGAATAAGTGCCCTCATTGTGGCAAAACAATCATGGATAATGGTGAGTATTGCTCTCATTGCGGAAAGAAGATTAAAGAGTAACAAATCCCAGTTTGTCTTATTGAATAGAACAATTTTAGAAACAGTAAATCACAAAGGTTTGCTGTTTTTTTTTTTACTTATTTTTTCAAAATAAAAGCGTCAATAAATCAAAAAAGGTACTTGACAAAACGCTTCCTGGATTACGATTTAGGAGCAGAAACATTTAACAGACTTTTCAATATTATTTTGACCGATAATGGTAGCGAGTTTTCAAATCCTAATGCGATTGAATATCGTCAGACAAAGCCATTATTGAGAACTAGTGTTTTTTACCGTGATGCAGGCAAACCATATCAAAAGGGAGCAATTGAAGTCAACCATGAACTGATACGAAGAGTACTTCCAAAAGGAGCCAACTTCAATGATCTTACGCAGGAAGATATTAATTTAATGATGAATCATATTAATTCCTACAAAAGAAAAAAAGCTAAACAATCGCAGTCCTTACGAAGTGTTTAACTTTTATCATGGAGAAGAAAGTCTTACATAAACTTGGATGTGAACTGGTACCCGCCAGAAACATCATGTTAAAACCTGCTCTTCTCAAAAAATAATAAATTTGCGTGCCGCCAACCACTAATCTGTCTAAGGAATTAGGGGTGGATTCTCCGATTACAAAAATATCGAGAGGGAGTCGACCTCCCTTTGACATGCATATATTTATTATAATACTCTAATAAAAGTTAAAAATCAATCTGCATTTGGGTTACAAAAATTGCATCTCGTTTACAAACATTCACTTTTCGGTTACAAAGATTGCTTTTCAATTTACAAAGTGGCATCTCGCCTTCCAATTAACCAGCCAATTAACCAAAAACCTTCCCTGTCGGGAAGCGTTTTATTGTATTAAGGCTAAAGTTTATCGTAAAACGATAAAAATATATTGACATTTGCAAAAACAAAGAATATACTATAGATAAGACTACAGATAAGTAAAGCAGTAAAGAAGCTAAGTAAAGAAGTGAATATTTTGGAGGTAAAGTTGAATGAAGATTAATGTAGCATCAAATATTTTAAAACTCTTAATAATAACTTTTTCAATTGGAGTAATTCTATTTGGGGTGTTTATTCTGCCACTATTAGCAAATGATATGCTGTATATTTATCCAGAGCTTGAGTACGCGAAGCAACCCATTCTTATTATGTGTGAATTATTATTGGGATTATTATTAGCTGGAATAGGAATTATAATGTACTTACTTTTGTTATTCGACCGTGGTAATACATTTAGTCTAAAGTTTACTTATGGATTAGAAATTTTAGTAGCCTTGTGTATTCTAGCATCCATAGGAACAATTTTCCTATTCTATTATATGAGTACTTTCGGAGGACCAGGACCATTACTTTCACTGACTATGATTGGCGCAATCTTTGTAATATGGATAGTAGCTTCAGTTATTATGTTGGTAAGAAGTATAGTGAAAAAAGCCATAGTTTACAAAGATGACTATGACTTGACTGTGTAGGTGATAGATTATGATAATAGTGAATTTA
>CAYYVJ010000010.1:26040-37990 GCA_964475115.1 uncultured Lachnospiraceae bacterium | reverse complement strand
CAAAAGAGCTTTCTATTAAATTCAATGAAAGAGGATATCAGACAGGAGTATTAACTGGTGATGATAGCCAAGAACGAAGAGAAGAGTTTATAGAAAAGCTTACTAGCGAAGATTTAGATGCTAAGCTAGACTATATTTTTACAGTAGATATTTTTAACGAAGGTGTTGATATACCTGAAGTAAATCAAATAATCATGCTTAGACCAACTGAGTCCCCTATTATCTTTATTCAACAATTAGGACGTGGACTTAGAAAAGCTGAAGATAAAGAATATGTTGTAATACTAGATTTCATTGGAAATTACATGAATAACTTTATGATCCCAATTGCTTTATCAGGGGATAGAAGTTATAACAAGGACACAATAAGAAAATATGTAATGGAAGGTTCAAGAGTGATACCTGGGAGTTCAACAATACATTTTGATGAAATTTCAAGGAAGAGAATCTTTAGCTCTATTGATGTAGCTAATTTTAATGACATTAAGTTAATAAAAGAAAATTATACGAATTTAAAAAATAAGCTAGGGCACATACCGCGACTTGAAGACTTTGATGCCTATGGAGAAATGGATGTTTTAAGAATATTTGACAATAAAAGTCTTGGATCCTACTATAAATTCCTTGTAAAATATGAGGAAGAATATAAAGTAAGGCTTACTGTGGAAGAGGAAAAAAACATTGAATTTGTATCGAGAAAAATAGCGAGTGGAAAAAGGATTCATGAACTAGAACTTCTAAAAAGAATGTTGTCATATCAAAATGGATTATTAAAGTTATTAAGTTCTGCATTAAAGGAAGAATACGGAATAAAAATGCAACCTTACACTGAAAAAAACATTGTAAATATTATGACTAATGAATTTCCGAGTGGAACGGGAAAAAATTCATATAAAGAATGTGTTTTCTTAGAAAGAGAAGAACATACAGAAGATTATAAAACCTCATCTTCATTTAATAAGATGTTGAAGAATCCGGAATTTAAGGAGATGCTTTTAGAGTTAGTGAATTTTGGGATATCTCGTTACAAAAAAAATTATAGTGATCGTTATAAAGATACTAATTTCGAACTTTATCAAAAATATACATATGAAGATGTCTGTCGCCTTCTAGAATGGGAAAAGAACGAAGTTCCTCTTAATATTGGCGGATATAAGTATGATGATAAAACAAAAACCTTTCCTGTTTTTATCAACTATGACAAGGAAGAACATATAAACGATACAATAAAATATGAAGATCATTTTGTTTCACATAATCGTCTTATTGCGATTTCTAAGCAAAGTCGTACGATAAACTCAGAAGATGTACAGAATTTTATACATGCAAAAGAGAGAGGAATAAGAGTAGATCTGTTTGTTAGGAAAAATAAAGATGATAAAATTTCTAAAGAGTTCTATTACCTTGGGCAAATGAATGCTAGTGGAAAAGTGCATGAATTTATCATGCAAAATACTGTTAAAAATGCAGTTGAAATAGAATGGATATTAGAGACTCCTGTAAGAGAAGATATATATGAATATATAATTAGTGATTAACTAGTAGAAGGGACTATCAGATGAAAATAGTAAATGTAGCTGCAGCAATAATAAAATATGAAAACAAAATCTTTGCAACTCAGCGTGGACATGGTGAGTTTGAAGGGGGATGGGAATTTCCCGGTGGAAAGATTGAAGCAGGAGAAACAGCCAGTCAAGCGCTTGTTCGTGAGATTAAAGAGGAATTAGATGTAGAAGTAGAAGTGGGTGAGTTGATTGATACTGTGGAATATGATTATCCAAACTTTCATCTTACTATGCATTGTTTTATATGTACTATTAAATCCGGAAAGTTGGTGTTAAAGGAACATTCTGCAGCAAAGTGGTTAACGAAAGAAACGCTTAATTCTGTGGAATGGCTTCCAGCCGATGAAGGTTTGATCGAAAAAGTTGCTTCATATTTTTAGAAAGTAAAAACATTATCCAGTCATCGACGCAGAACGAACAGGTTCATTATTACGTTTTGTTTGAAAATGTAAAAATATAACAGTAAAAAACATTCAGAAACATCTTCGCATTGCATCAAACCAGGCGATTCATTTCCGTGAATGACCATTTTGATACCGATGAAGCAGAGAATGATAATAAATCCATGGAAATAGCCATTATGAACATGGTAAATGAAATATATGACAAAGATATTTCTGAGAAAATTGCAGTAATAAGACATCAGAGTATGAAGAAGGGGAGTTTTACAGGTAGTTATGTGCCATTTGGTTATCAGATTGAAGCTGTTGATGGAATACGAAAGATGGTTCCAGATCCTTCTACTTCTGAAATGGTAAGAAAGATTTTTAATTGGGCGGCAGATGGTAAAATTTAAATGAAATGCGGCTATTTTTAAAATTAGCCGCATTTCATTTAAAAAAAATTGTTTAATTATTGCTTCTTGGGTATAATAAGAATTGGAGGTGTGCGAAATGAATACAAAAATTCTTATACCAGATAATCAAAAAATAATATCAATGGAAGAACTTAAAAATTGGGGATTTACACATTATAAAATAAATAAATTAGTTGATGAAGGAAACCTTATAAAACTAAATAAAAAGAACTATGAAAACGCAAATTTTAAGGGCGAAGATTCTGATTTCTATTTTGTTCATGCATATGCACCAACGGGAGTAGTATGTTTAATGAGTGCAGCAGTATTTTATAATCTTTCAACATATAGACCCGATGCTATTGATGTGGCAGTAAGTAAAAAGAAAAATGTGTCAACCTTACCAGATTGGCCCTCTTTTAATCTGTATTATTTTGAAAAAGATAGATTTCAAACAGGAGTACAGATTATAAAAGAAGGACCAAATCAATTTCAAATCTATGATATTGAGAAGACAGTGGTAGATATTGTTTATTATAGAAATAAAATTGGCATTGAAGAAACAAAAGAGATATTAATGAATTACCTCAATAGAAATGACAGGGATATTAATAAACTATATCGCTATGCAGAGCAGCTAAAGTGTAGTGATATATTGAGAACATATTTGGAGGTACTTATATGATAAATGCAGGGTCAATCAAAGCTAAGTTGAAAAGTCAAGCACCGAAGCGAGGGCATATGTTACAAGAGGAGTTGACTGCATATGGTTTAGAAAGAACTATATACAGGATCTCAATTTCTGAGTATGTCGACAAGTTCACCTTAAAGGGTGGCATATTATTATATGCATTATTTGGTGGAAATTTTACAAGAGCTACTACTGATATAGATTTATTAGCTCAAAAAACCAGTAATGAAGTTGAGAATATAAAGAAGATATTTAAAGAAATATTTTTGATAGAAGTGGATGATGCGTTGCATTACGATTTAGATTCATTAGATGTTCATTCTATAATTGAATTTAAAGCTTATCACGGAGTGAATGTTTCGATTGTGGCCTATTTAGACAGAACAAAGATCCCAATATCAATAGATATTGGATTTGGGGATATTGTATATCCAGAACGTGTACTTATGGATTTTCCTGTCTTACTTGAAATGGAAGTTCCTAAAATATATGCATATTCTTTAAATTCTGTCATTGCAGAAAAGTTCGAAGCAATTGTGTCGTTAGGTTATGCCAATAGTAGGTATAAAGATTTTTATGATATTTATATTCTGGCTATTAATTATGACTTCGATGGGAATGAGCTAAAGAAGGCGATAGAAGAAACATTTCATCATAGACAGACAGGATTTGATGATATTGTAGCCTTTGAGAAGGGGTTTGCTGAGGATGCTATTAGGAAAAGTCGATGGAACTCTTTTATTAAGAAGAAAAAAGCAATGGAATCGGTGGACTTTGGAACAGCAGTGGATTTGATTAAAGATTTTTTGCAGCCAATGGTTGAAAAAGTTATAGATAACGTAGAGATAAATACTCAGTGGAAATCACAGAAGAAAGGTTGGAAGTAATATAATGCCGATGACAGCAGAAGAAATGAAACAGATGCTACCGGAAGAGTTTGGCTCGTACTCGTGTATAGATATCAAAGAGTTAAAAGGAAAAAGGCCAATCAGGATGTTTTGGGCAGTGGTTAATAAAGATAATGTAGATGATATAAGGGGGCGATTATAGACGGATTTGTCTAAATGAATTAGTACAAAATGTTTTGTCAGAGAGGTAGAATAAAAGGGGGAAAATAAAACTATGATAAACAAAAACGCCATAACAAAGTTTACAGTAGTAGATGTAGAAACACCAAATTCATACAACAACTCCATTTGCTCAATTGCAATCATTCATGTTGAGGACAAGCAGATTGTATACAGCAAGTCTTTTCTGGTGAATCCAGAGGCGATATTCGATGATTTCAACATCAGTATTCACCACGTAACACCAAAGATGGTGGAGAATGCGCCAACATTTCCGGTTATTTGGAATGAGATAAAGCATTTTTTTACCAACGGGATTGTGATTGCGCATAACGCTACCTTTGATCTGAATGTAATTGGGAAATGCCTAGTAAATTATGATATGGCAATACCGGATTTTAGCTATTTGTGCACGTTGAAAATTGCTCGCAAGTATATGTTGGATAAGGTATATGGAAAGTGCACATTGGATGCGCTTTGTAATGCATTTAAAATAGAGTTGGAGAATCATCATAATGCTATGTGTGATGCGAATGCATGTAAATTGTTGTACGAGGTATTATCCATGGATTATGGAATTAGTGAAGAAGATGTGGAAACTTATGTTGTGAATGTCAACAAGAACGCTGTTAATGTAAGAAAGACCTTACTACATAAATCTATGAATACAATTTCGGGAATTATATTTGGAATTGGATGTGATAATAAATTCAAGCCAGAGGAAAATCGCGCAATTTGTGATTGGATGGAAGAGAATAAAGAGTTTAAGTCAAATTCTGAATTTGTAGAATGTTATAGGATGTTAGAGGAAGTGCTCGAGGATGGGGTCATTTCTATTGAAGAATATCAATTGCTAATGGACCGTTTTTACATATACACGACTTCATGTACATACAATGAAAGCACTCTTTCTATGCAGATTTTGAAAGGAATCATTGAGGGAATAGCTGTCGACAGAGAAGTGAATGACGAAGAGGCGCAACAATTATACAAGTGGATGGCTGAAAATTCATCATTAAAGGGAAATTATCCATTCGATAAGATATTTGTGGTTTTAGAAAATGCATTAGAGAACGGCACGATTGAAAAAAATGAAGAGCGTGAACTTCTAAGTATATTTAATCAATTTGTTAAACCGCTGCAAGCCCAGGATTCGGGGATAGATTCAGCGATTATTACAGAAATAGATTTATGTGGTAAAGTTTGTTGTCTTACTGGTTCCTTTGATCATGGCGCTAAAGCAGATATTAAAGCAGTAATTGCTTGCAAGGGTGGTACTTGTGCTGCTGGAGTTAACAGAAGTGTTGATTATCTCATCGTTGGTGGACAAGGGAGTGCTGACTGGAAGTTTGGCAACTATGGTTCGAAAGTAAGCAAGGCCCTCGAGATGCAGGAAAAAGGACATGGAATTCGGATTGTATCTGAGAATGTATTGTATTAGGGGAATTGCTACTAGCTGGGAGCTATGCACTAAATGTGAGGCAGAAGTATTTATTCTCAAAGACCGAGTTTCAAAATGCCCGAATTGTGGAAAAAGAATAATTCCATGTAAGAGTTGGAGATATAAGCTCAAAACTTATATCTCTTTTTTATTAGTAATTAGATTTTCATCTGTGAATCATAAAGTCAAAAAGACCTTTTGAAAAATTCATAGGTGTGTTAAAATACTATCATGTCGGCAAAAAAATCAAAAATTGCCGAAACATATGGTGGTGAAATATATGAATGAAGAATTATTATTAAAAAAATTAAATATGAAAAAAATATTTGATAGAGAGACTCTTTTTAAAACTATGAAAGAACAGAATGAAGATTTCAGTAAGAACTCATTAAGCTGGCTCCTAGATAAATTGATATCGGGTGGAGATATCATAAGAATTGCAAGAAATCAATATAAGGTAGTAGTTGAATATGAACGAGTAAAAAGAAAGTATAGTCCACTTATTTCAGGTAAATTAAAACGTATCAGTGACTTCATGCAGGAGAAATATCCACTTGTTGATTATTGTGTTTGGGAAACAGTTCAATTGAATGAGTTTCTGAATCATCAGATCGCTAACAATGTGATAGTAATGGAAGTAGAGAAAATGCTTGAAAATGCGGTTTATTCAGATTTACGAGAGGAATTTAATAAGAATGTTCTTCTTAGACCAGATAGCAAAGAGCTTATGTATTATAAAGAAAACGATACAATTGCTGTTATGAATCTAATCTCTGAAGCTCCAGTGAATAGAAAAGAGAATCATACAAATACAATTGAAAAGCTACTAGTAGATTTTGAAGCAAACAAGATTATGTTATCAACAATTAGCCCAAGCGAATATGATCATATGTACTATGATATTTTTGAAAAATATATAGTAGATGAATCTAAATTGATGCGATATGCACGTCGGAGAAATGCCCAAGAAAAAGTAAAAAAACGAATGGAAGCAAACTCTTATAAACGAACATAGCAAACAAAAGAATAGAATGGAGTATTAAATGCTATGCATTATATAAAATCAAAAGGAATTTTATCAGCAAAGAATGGCATGAACTTATACCGGGGCTGTACTCATGGGTGTATTTACTGTGACTCCAGAAGCAAATGTTACCATATGGAACATGATTTTGAAGATATAGAAGTAAAGGAAAATGCCATTGAATTATTAGAGATAGCTCTTAAGCATAAAAGGAAAAAATGTATGATAGGCACTGGTTCCATGACAGATCCCTATATTCCATTAGAGATGAATATTGGGAATGTTAGAAAAGCATTATCATTAGTGTATGAATATGGTTTTGGTTTTACAGTTATAACTAAGTCAAATCGCATCTTAAGAGATTTAGACTTGTTGAAAAAGATAAATAGTAAGACAAAGTGTGTTGTGCAAATGACCTTGACTACCTATGATGAGGATTTGTGCAGGAAAATCGAACCAAATGTTAGTAGCACGAAAGAACGATTTGAAGTATTAAAACGACTAGGTGATGAAGGAATACCTACAGTGGTATGGCTTTGTCCGATTCTCCCTTTTATCAATGATACAGTAGAAAATATTTCGGGAATTTTAGATTATTGCATAGAGGCAAAAGTCTATGGTATTATTTGCTTTGGAATGGGATTAACCCTCCGTGATGGAAATAGGGAATATTATTATAAGCAGTTGGATCAACATTTTCCTAATCTGAAAGAAAAGTATATAAAGGAATATGGAAATCAGTATGTGATAGACAGCCCTAATAGTAAAGAGCTAATGAGGCTGTTTCATGAGAAATGCGAGAAAAATGGAATTGTACATGACAACGAGCAGATATTTAATTACTTGAATACATTTGAGGAAAAGCAGTATGGAAGACAATTAAGCCTGTTTGATTGAAAATTACTATAGAAGAGATGTGTTCTTATACTTTGAAGGAAGGGAATGAAGGAAGTTGAATATACAGATATTTGGAACAGGTAAGTGCTTTGATACAAAAAAAGCGCAGAGATATTTTAAAGAACGTGGAGTCAAGTTTCAATTCATTGACTTGAAAGAAAAGAAATTAAGCAAAGGTGAGTATGCCAGCGTGAAGCAGTCCGTAGGTGGATTAGAACATATGTTGAATACGAATTGTAAGGATAAAGATGCCTTAGCACTGATTCACTATATTGCAGCGGAAGATAAGGATGAGAAAGTGCTAGAGAATCAACAAGTACTACTAACACCAATTGTTAGAGATGGGAAAAAGGCAACGGTTGGGTATCATCCAGAGATTTGGAAAGGCTGGCAATAGTACAGGACTTAGGATTATTTTAAAGAACATAAGAGGTAATATAGAATATGAAAATCATTATTTCCCCTGCAAAGAGGATGAATATAGATACAGATAGCTACGAAGTATCTGGACTGCCATCATTTATTTCTGAAACGGAAAGCATTATGAAATGGATGCAAAACCTTTCTTACGATGAAGCGAAGCGTATTTGGAAATGCAATGATAAAATAGCGGAACAAAACTTTAATAGATTTTCGAAAATGAACTTATATCAAGGGCTAACACCTGCAATTTTATCATATGAAGGGATTCAATATCAATATATGTCTCCAAAAGTGTTTGAAGAGGATGCTTTGGAATATGTAAAAAAGCATCTATGTATTCTTTCGGGATTTTATGGAGTACTTACGCCTTTTGATGGAGTTACACCTTATCGATTAGAGATGCAGGCGAAGGCAAAGATTGGAGAAAAGAAAGATTTGTATGAGTTCTGGGGAGATAGATTGTATCAATCCATTTTAGATGAGGATAGAGTGATCATCAACCTTGCTTCAAAGGAATATTCAAAGGGTATAGAAAATTATGTGACGCCAGAAGATACCTTTATTACTTGCGTTTTTGCTGAAATCATTGATGGAAAAGTAGTGCAAAAGGCAACGATGGCGAAAATGGCACGTGGTGAGATGGTTCGATATATGGCTGAAAATAAGATTGAGAAACCTTGTGATATTAAGAAATTTAATGTTAGTGGCTATTGTTTTAGAGAAACTCTCTCTAATGAAAAAAAATATGTATTTACTAAATGAAAATCATAGAAAGTGGTGATGATTTATGAAAAAACTATGGATATTAGGAATCCTTATAATGGTAACAAATCTATTTGCAGGATGTACATCCGGTGGAATTACAAATTGGGATGGTGAGATAGAATAATTTATGTTATAATAATTTTCTTAGAAAAAGGAGAAGGTCAAAATTTAGATTGATAAGTAGTCCTTAATAAGAGAGGCAGGAAATATGAGAAAAAAATTAATGATATCAATCGTTCGCTTTGCGCTAGCAACAGTTTTAGTAGGTGGTTTGGCAGCATGTGGGAACAATGTGAGTAATAATGAGAGTACATCTGAGAAAGAGACTACAGTGATAAGTGAAACGACTTCTACAGAAGAATTGGATTTTGATAGGAAGGCAATGAGTGAAGCGTATATAGATATATTAGAGAATATATATACAAATCATAAATTACCAGATGGAAGCGAAATGGATTTCTTTGAGGGATCGGATATTTCAGAAAATAAATTTGCAGTATATGATATTGATCAAGATGGAAAAGATGAATTGATAATTGAATATTCAACTGCTAGTATGGCTGGAATGGTAGAATTGATATATGGTTTTGATAGCAATACGAATACGGTGATAGAAGAATTTGTAGAATTTCCTTATTTAGAATTTTTTGATAACGGAACCATCAAAGCGGGTTGGTCTCATAACCAAGGACTTGCTGGTGATTTCTGGCCTTTTACATTATATCAATATGATGAAAAAGAAGATCGTTATAATAGTGTAGGAATGGTAGATGCCTGGGATAAATCATTTTGGGAGACGGATTATGAAGGGAATTATTTCCCGGAAGATTCCGATATAGATGGAGATGGTATCGTTTATTACATGATGTTGGATGGAGAATATGAACGTAATAAGGCAGTTGATATAGAAGAATATAAGCAATGGTATAACAGTTATGTAGGAGATGCGAAGACAGTTGAGATTCCATTTGTTAGATTAACACAAGAAAATATTCAAGGTATTAAGTAAAAAATGCCTGTTACTATTTGATTAGTAACAGGCATTTATATTACTGTTTTGCTGAATGTAATTTAGTCATGACAACATGTGCAATTGGCTCCATGCTTATATGGCGTGTACCAATCCATGTGCCAATTACGGTAAAGAAAATGGACATGAGAAATACATTATAAAGAATATGTATGGTAATATGCGAGTTAAAGCTGTCATCTTTGTAAACCACTAAAAAAATAAAGTCAAGACTTTAAATCCGTACATTTCTGCAGAATAGTGACAAAAATGTCTATTTATTAAACAATGTTTTATGCTATAATGGTAATATTAGGAAGATGAGGCAGGAAAATTATTGTATGGACAGATACAGGAAATAGAGGAGCTAGAAAGCTTTAGAATTGCACTGTACATGGAGGACTAAGATGGAATATAAAGTAATTTTGCATGATGAGTACCAGGAATTGAAGAAAAAATCTGAGGAATATGCAGAAAAGCTTTCGGAGCTGATTGAAGAATATTCCTATATAATAAGTCATGAGTATAATAAAATCCTAACAGAATATATATTGAAAATTGGCGCATTAGAATGTGAAGAATTTGAAATTTATATAAAGATTGAAACTCTTAAGCGCAAAATTCAATTTATTACTGCATTCATAAATCGTGGAGAAGTCCCTAATCTTAGTACCATAGAAGAACAATTAGAGAAAGATTTCTATGAATATGATAAGAAGCTCCAAACGATGGAAGAAGATTTAGAACTTGCAAAAATATTAGAAGCCACAGAATACCTATCTTTAGAAGATGTTGTAGAGTTGAAAAGACTATATAAAGATCTAGTAAAGAAGTTACATCCAGATGTGAATACAAACGCAACAGAAAAAGAAAATACATTATGGTTTCAAGCTTTAGAGGCATATCAAAATGGTAACTTAGAAATGCTTGGTTCTCTTACAGACATAGTCGATACTACGATGAAAGACCCCATTGATTCCGAGATCGAGAATGCATTGGAAATCGTTAGGGGAAGATGTGATAGATTAAATGAAAAGATAGAAGCCTATATTATAAAAATCGTGGAAATTAAAAACACCTTTCCATTTGACAAAATTGATTTTTTAAAAGATGAGTCACAGGTAAAAGCAAGAAAAGAGGAACTGAAAGAAGCAATTGCAGAGTGGAACAAATTTTATCTTGAGCTAGAAGGAAAATATAAAAGTATTATTGTTTTCTAAGAAAGTGTCGAAATATAAGATATAACATGGATGTTAGATAATTTCACTTATGAGAAAGTCAAGGAGGATGAAGTATGGCAGGGATTAATTTATTTAATACGGATTATAGTAATTATTCGAAAAATAATTATTTTTCAAATACGGGAAGTAACACAAATAATACAAATAATTATAGTGGCATTAATTTGTCTGATTATGCTTCTATAAAAAATGGTAGCTACGGAAAACTATTAAAGAACTATTATGCGAAACAAGATAGAAGTAGCACTGCAGCCGATAAAGAGTCGTCTGCGAAAGTAACATCAGCAAAATCCAATGCAGATGAGTTAAGAAAATCCGCAAATGCTTTAACAAGAAGTTCTCTTTGGGAAGGAGAACAGGATTGGGATAAGATTGTTAAATCTGTAAAAACCTTTATTTCTGATTATAATGCTGTGGTAGGTGATACAGCAGAATCCACTTCAAAAGGAGTGCTAAGAAATGGCGTATGGATGACAAATATGACATCTAAAAATGCAGGCCTACTTGCAGAAGTTGGGATTAAAATAGGAAAAGGAAATAAGTTAGAAGTAGATGAATCAGCATTAAAGGAATCTAATATTTCTACTTTAAAATCACTTTTTACTGGATACCATTCTTATGCAAATAAGGTATCTCAGAAAGCGAATGCTATTGGCACAGCTACCGTTAATAAAATGGTAAAGGCAAGTGTAAGCTATACTGAAACTGGCAGTTACGCTAAAAACATATCAGAGTTATTGCCTAGTAAAGTAGATGAAGGACTATAAAATTTAAAAAGATATAATTAGATATATTGGGGTAGGATTCTTTGAATCCTACCCTTTGTAATAATTAGAAGATTTTCCGTTATTACGATTGGACTTGTCTTCTTTTTCTTCTGCTTTTTTGGCTTCCCTGGATTCTTTTTCCGCTGCTTTAGTAGCATCTTCTATACTTTCATCATTATCACCTGTCCTATCGCATAATTATTTTTTTCAATTATTTTTATAGGTAATAACTTTGTGGTTTGTAATTCAATTAAAAGCAAAGGG
>CAYYVJ010000010.1:0-25940 GCA_964475115.1 uncultured Lachnospiraceae bacterium | reverse complement strand
AGGGCTATATGAGATCTTTTTTGATACTTCCATCTGCAAGCCGAGTTGTGAGCTATCTTCATCAGGCTCTGATAAAAGCTTCATGCTGTAAAATAAAATCTTCCATTATATGTTCGTCCTTGGAAGCTTTTACTGCAAGAACATCAAAGTCATTCATGATAACTCCAATCTATTTTCTTTAGTGTTTCCTTGAATTGTAAGATATCATCCTCGCCTAGATTTGCGAGAAGATCTCTCTCTATTTCTTCTTTGATTAATTCATTTTTATAAAAGCATGCCTCGCCTTGAGGAGTCAGCTTTATGATTTTTTTTCTATTATTATCTATGGCAGCATTTGCTTGGATTAAGTTTTTTGAGACTAGCGCTTTAATGTTCTTATGAGCCGCTTGTCTACTTATCTGAGCATGCTGAGCTATTTCTGAAATTGTAGATTCTTTTTTGTGGATTAATGCTATGATAAAACCTTCCGAATTGGAGATAGGGAAGTCGCTGGAGCTGCTCCATTTCACATCATGCATTTTCTTAAGCTTAAAATACTTTTCGCCGATTAAATCTACTAAATTGTCAGAATAAATATCCATTATGTATCACCTCCGGAGTAGTATACAATAGCATATACATAATGTCAACCAAGTTGACAAAAACTTTGCGATATGTTATTATTAATAAGTCAACTAGGTTGACATTCGAATGGAGGTAATAAAATGTTTGAAAAAGGAGACTATATTGTATACTCTAGCTATGGAGTTTGCTTTATTGATGAGATTGTAGAGAAGATTATAGATGCATCGAAAAGACTGTACTATGTTTTGCATCCTATTCATGAAGCTAACTCTAAGATTATAACGCCAGTGAATAACGAAAAAGTTAAAATGAGAGCAATTATGACACCAGAAGAAGCGAACGATGTACTTTCTAATATGGTAAGCAGCGAATGTAATCAGATTTTAGATAGGAAACAAAGAGATTTGACTTATACTAAAATGCTAAAAGAAGGTAATCCTGATGAATTAGCTGATATAATTAATACACTTAAAATGGAAGGTCGTGAAAAGGAGATAGATAAGAAAAAAGTTTCAGCTACAGATAAAAAATATTTGGATAAAGCTGAAAGCTTACTATATTCTGAGATATCTATTTCATTAGATATGGACATGGCTGAGATAAATGACAAGGTTTCATCAATGTTTCAAGAAGTACTTTAAAAAAATGCTAGCTCCTCTTCATAATGAAGGTGCTAGCATTTACTTTGTTTATAAATAAGGTTTTATTGACAGTTAACCGGAAATGTTTTACAATTAAGTTATAAATACAGAGTTTGTAAACACAAAAATTTGTGATAAAAGGGGGTTTTAAATATGCTAATTCGAAGTCAAGATAAGCGTTATCTTGTTAATTTTAATTCGGGTTTTTTACAATCCAATGATAAGTACATTAATTATTGTTCTCAGTCTGTGAGAGATAGCCATGTAGACCTTGGTGAATACAGAGGATTCGATGAGACGGAGCAGGTGCTAGATTTAATTCAAAAAACATATTTAGAGTCACCTGAGGGTATTTTTCAAATGCCTTCGAGAGAAGAATTGAGTAAGATGAAAAAATAAAGTATAGAATATAAGGTATGATACATAATAAATCCGGGCGAAGTAAATTTCTTGCCCGGATTTTGTTTTCTATGAATGATAAAATTAGATAAGTTCTGTTAACATAAGGAAAGTAAGTCCTTGACCATAGGCAGTAGGGCGAACAGCGATATCCTTATAGAATTGTAGATTGTGACCCATTCCAGTTCCAAAAGACACACCTTCTACAGTTCCATCTTCAGAAACTTTTCCAACTACAGATGCAATCGCTTTGTTTGACATATCTTCGTATTTCTTTCCTTCTAATAAGCCTAAACGAAGACCTTTATGAACACCATACGCGATAGCAGCAGTGGCAGAAGTTTCATAATAAGAACTCTCATCATCTAAAAGGGTATTAAATAATCCATTTATTCCTTGGTATTTTTGTAATTCTTTTACTTGATCGATCCAAGCGGCATGAACGTATTTAGAGGTAGCATCTTCTCTATCGTCTAAAATTTCGATAAATTCTACGGCGCCAGCAGTAAACCAGCTATTACCTCTTGCCCAGAATGCATTTGCAAAGTTGTGACGTAAATCAAAAGTCCAACCATGATAAAATAGACCAGTAATTTTATCTTGAAGATATTTGATATGAATTAAAAATTGATACTTTGCTTCTTCGATCCAATCCTTGCGGTCGAATAATTTACCAGCTTTTACAAGGAATAAAACAGCCATAAATAAAGTGTCATCCCAAAGTTGTTCGTGGTGGTGATTTAGGACAGTCATATGTTGAAGTCCATCATATTGGGTTCTTGGCATTTCATTCATAACCCAATCAGCCCAGCTATTAATATGTGGAAGGTATTTTTCTTCTTTTGTGATAGAGTAAACAGAAACCATGGCAAGAACAGGGGCAACTGTATTTACATTTCGATGAGGATCAGGTTTGGAAAATTGATGATCAAACCATGTGGTAAGCATGTCTAAATAAGACTTATCCCCTGATTTTTCATATACCTTAAATAAGCTGTATAAAGCCACACCTGTTGGCCATTCCCAATTGTCCATAGCTAAGTGATTATTTGATTCCATATCTGCGCCATTATGCATAAGCATGCCGATAACCTTATCGGCTAGAAGTGAATATTCTTTTTTATCCATTTATTGAGACCTCCGATTTGTAGTGTAATTAATCTTAGCATGTACAATAATAAATGGCTATGTATTATCTTGTAAAAAAACAAAAGTTTATAGAACATTTAGAAAGTAGGCAAAAATTTCAGAATATCTATATTGATTTTAAGTCAGACAAACCCTATAATAAATATAATAATATGATTTTAACAAATATATGTATAGATATACAGGAGGACAGAATGGATAAAAAGGACAACAACAAAATGCCAAAGAATACTCAGACCATGATTATCTTGGTTGTATCAGGGCTCATCATGCTGTTGGCAATTAGTTATATGAATAGTTGGGTAAAAGACAGTACAACAAAAGAAATCACATATAATGAATTTGTGGATAAAGTAAAAGCTAACGAGGTAAGTTCGGTCTATATGAAAACTGACAGAATTGTAATTACTCCAAAAAGTCAAATCAGTCCTGTGATTGAGCTTACTTATTATACAGGTTATATAGAGGATCCAGAGTTAGTACCTTTATTAAAAGAATATGATGTTGATATTCGTGGAGAGGTAGTAGATTCGGGTTCTACCATTGTTGACTTTATTTTAGCATGGGTATTTCCAATTTTACTTATGTACCTGGTGCTTGGATTTTTCACACGTCGTATGTCAAAGGGCAGTGGCGGAATGATGGGAGTAGGAAAATCGACTGCTAAAATGTATATGGAGAAAAAAACAGGCGTTACTTTTAAAGATGTAGCAGGTCAGGATGAAGCGAAGGAATCCTTAGTGGAAATTGTAGACTTCTTACACAATCCCGGTAAATATGCTGAGATTGGTGCAAAGCTTCCAAAAGGAGCCCTATTAGTAGGCCCTCCAGGAACTGGTAAAACATTGATTGCAAAGGCAGTAGCAGGAGAAGCAAAAGTACCATTTTTCTCATTGTCAGGTTCTGACTTTGTGGAAATGTTTGTTGGTGTAGGTGCATCAAGAGTGCGAGACCTATTTAAACAAGCAACTCAATCTGCTCCTTGTATTATTTTTATTGATGAAATCGATGCAATTGGAAAAAGCCGTGATACTAGATTCGGTGGAAACGATGAGAGAGAGCAAACGTTAAACCAATTACTTTCTGAAATGGATGGATTTGATACATCAAAAGGTATTTTAATTTTAGCAGCAACAAACCGACCAGAGATTTTGGATAAAGCATTATTAAGACCAGGTCGTTTCGATAGACGTATTATTGTAGATAAACCAGATTTAAAAGGAAGACTTGAAACACTTAAGGTACATTCAAAGAATGTATTAATGGACGATACAGTAGAATTAGAAGAAATAGCCCTAGCGACTTCAGGTGCTGTTGGTTCTGATTTAGCAAATATGATTAACGAGGCTGCCATAAATGCTGTAAAGCATGGAAGAAAAGTTGTGTCACAAGGCGATTTGTTTGAATCTGTTGAAGTTGTAATAGCAGGTAAAGAAAAGAAAGACCGAGTACTTGGGAAAGAAGAGAAAAAAATCGTTGCTTACCATGAAGTTGGTCATGCCCTTGTAACAGCACTTCAAAAGGATGCAGAACCAGTTCAAAAGATTACGATTGTTCCTAGAACCATGGGATCATTAGGCTATGTAATGCAGGTGCCAGAAGAAGAGAAATACTTAATGAGTAAGGATGAATTGATTACTCGTTTGGTTACATTATTTGGTGGCCGTGCAGCAGAAGAAATAGTATTTTCATCTATTACCACAGGTGCTTCTAATGATATTGAAAAGGCGACAAAGATAGCAAGAGCCATGATTACGCAATATGGAATGTCTGATAAATTTGGGCTAATGAGCCTTGAAAATGTAGAAAATCAATACTTAGATGGACGTACCTCTTTAAATTGTTCTGATGAAACAGCAGCAGAAATTGATAAAGAAGTTATGAGTTTGTTAGATGTTTGCTATAAAAAAGCAAAAGAATTGTTAAAAAATAATAGGGATTCCCTTGATAAAATAGCAGATTACCTTTTCGAAAAAGAAACGATTACAGGTAAAGAGTTTATGAAGATATTTAATGAAGTACGTGGGATTGAAGAAGTTGTAGAGAATGTTGTAGCGGAAAATGTTGCAGTAGAGAATGTTGCAGTAGAGAATGCTGTAGTGGAGAGTGATGTAGAATGATAGACTTGCATTTACATTTAGATGGTTCTTTGAGACCAGAGACCGTTTTAGAACTTGGAGCTGAGCAAGGAATTTCCTTGCCAGCGAAGACGGTAGAAGATCTTATAGAATACCTAAGGGTTCCAGATGATTGTAAGAGCCTCACAGAGTATTTAGAACGCTTTGATCTTCCTTTAGAAGTCTTACAGATACCTTCTGCCATAGAAAGAGTTACTTATGAATTAGTAGAAGATTTAGCGCTTATGGGGTTAGAATATGCAGAAATACGTTTTGCCCCACAGCTATCTAATAAAAAAGGTGCGACTCAAGAGCAAGTGGTAGAAGCTGCAATTTCAGGGTTAAAGAAGGCTTTAGAGAACTATCCAGCCATAAAGGTAGAGTTGATTTTATGCTGTATGCGTGGCAAAGATAACGATAAAGAGAATTTTGAAACCTTAGAGATGGCAAGAAAGTACTTGAACAAAGGAGTTTGTGCTGTAGATTTAGCAGGAGCAGAAGCTTTATTTAAGACAGATAGTTATGTTTCTTTGTTTGAAAAGGTAAATGAATATAAGCTTCCATTTACGATTCATGCGGGAGAAGCAGATGGACCAAGTAGTGTAAAACAGGCAATAGATTTTGGCGCAAGAAGGATTGGCCATGGAGTACGTTCTATTGAAGATGAATTGTTAGTAAAAGAGTTGATTGAAAAGGGCGTTACCTTAGAGGTATGCCCTATTAGCAATTTACAGACAAAAACGGTAGATGATATCAAAAACCATCCGATTCGTAAACTTTTTGATTTGGGTGTTAGAGTAACAGTGAATACGGATAACATAACGGTATCCAATACTAGTTTACAAAAGGAGAAGCTTCTATTGAAAGAAGCATTGGGTTTTACCGATGAAGAACTTGAAGTAATGAATACCTATGCAAAAGAAGCAGCATTTGGTATGATTTCATAACTACTAGAGGTAGGTTATATGCTTAATAATAGTTTTAATATAGAAGAAGAGCTAAAAAAACTGCCGGCTAGCCCTGGTGTATATTTGATGCATGATGGTAAGGATGAGATCATTTATATAGGAAAAGCGATTAGCTTAAAGAATAGGGTAAAGCAGTATTTTCAAAGTAGCAGAAATAAAACTACAAAGATTGAACAAATGGTTTCTAAGATCGAGAGGTTCGAATATATTATTACGGACTCGGAATTAGAAGCCTTAGTTTTAGAGTCCAATCTTATAAAAGAACATAGACCTAGATATAATACCATGCTAAAGGATGATAAATCTTATCCTTATATTAAGGTTACAGTAGGGGAGGCATACCCAAGAGTATTATTTTCTAGAACGATGAAAAAAGACAAATCCAAATACTATGGTCCTTATACTAGCGCAGGTGCAGTAAAAGATACCTTAGAGCTTTTGAGAAAGCTATATAAAATAAGGACTTGTAATAGAAATCTTCCGAAGGATATTGGGAAGGAAAGACCGTGCTTATATTATCACATTAAACAATGTGATGCGCCCTGCCAAGGTTATATATCTGAAGAAGAATACAAAAAATCCATTGATCAAGTTTTAGATTTTTTAAATGGCAACTATGCAGAGCTATTAAAAGATTTAGAGAAGAAAATGATGGATGCTTCGGATGCAATGAATTTTGAACTAGCGATAGAGTTTCGTGATTTACTAAATAGTGTAAAGCAAATTGCTCAAAAGCAGAAGATAACCAGTAGTGAAATGGAAGATAGAGATGTAATAGCCTTTGCAACAGAAGGTTTTGATGCAGTGGTGCAAGTGTTTTTTATTAGAGATGGAAAATTAATTGGAAGAGAGCATTTCTTTTTATCTGTTGCACCAAATGAAACAAACAGTGAGATTATGACTAGTTTTATTAAGCAGTACTATGCTGGAACTCCTTTTATTCCTAGAGAATTAATACTTCAAGAACCTATAGAGGATGAAGAAATCTTGACAGAATGGCTTTCTAAAAAGAGGCAACAGAAAGTTTATATAAAGATACCTAAAAAAGGACAAAAAGAACGTCTTGTAGAATTAGCAGCAAAAAATGCAGCAATGGTTTTAGAACAAGATAAAGAAAAGATAAAAAGAGAAGAACTTAAAACCATAGGGGCGATGAAACAGATAGGAGAGTGGCTTGGACTTTCAAATCTAAAGCGAGTTGAAGCCTTTGATATTTCCAATACCAGTGGATATCAATCCGTAGGTTCTATGATTGTTTACGAAAATGGAAAGCCCAAGAGAAGCGATTATAGAAAGTTCAAAATCAAATGGGTAAAAGGTCCAGATGATTATGCCAGTATGGATGAAGTATTAACGAGAAGGTTTACCCATGGAATAGAAGAGAAAAAAGAATTATCAGAGAAAAATATGGATGAGGAATTTGGAAGCTTTACAAAGTTTCCAGATTTGATTATGATGGATGGTGGAAAAGGACAAGTAAATGCAGCCTTAGCGGTCCTAGAGAAACTAGAATTAAAGATCCCTGTTTGTGGAATGGTGAAAGATGACAACCATCGTACAAGAGGACTTTACTTTAATAATCTAGAAATAGAAATTAATAAATCTTCAGAAGGTTTTAGATTAGTTACAAGAATTCAAGATGAAGCTCATCGCTTTGCTATAGAGTATCATAGAAGTTTGCGTGGAAAGGGTCAGGTACATTCTATCCTAGATGAAATTGATGGAATTGGTCCAGCTAGAAGGAAATCACTTATGAGAAAGTTCAAATCTCTAGAAAATATTCGTGAAGCCACTATTGAGGAATTACAGAGTGTTCCAAGTATGAATTTGGCAGCAGCAAAACAGGTGTACAGCTTTTTTCGTTGAAGCAAAGAGTGACTTGTGTTAAAATGAATAAATATGTAAAGTAATTTAAATAAGGAAAGGGGAAAGAGTATGCAAAGTGTAACAGTAGGAGAGATTATCAAAAAAATGAGCTTGAAGAATTTTACACCTTCCATTGATGTGGATAAGATAAAAGTGACTCAGCCAGATATCAACAGACCAGCATTGCAGTTAACTGGATTTTTTGAATATTTTGATTCAGATCGTGTTCAGACAATTGGATATGTAGAATATACTTATTTAAATAACCTAGATAGAGAGCGAAAGATTGAGATATATAACCAACTTCTATCTTACAATATTCCATGTTTAGTATTTTGTAGAGAATTAGAACCAGACGAGGATTTATTGGTGGTAGCTGAGAAATATCATACTCCAGTCCTAGTGTCTACACAAAGTACATCATCCTTTATGGCAGAAATTATTCGTTGGTTGAAGGTGCAATTAGCTCCAAGCATCACGATTCATGGCGTTTTAGTTGATGTATATGGTGAAGGTGTATTGATAATGGGGGAAAGTGGAATTGGTAAAAGTGAAGCTGCCCTAGAATTGATTAAACGTGGTCATCGTCTTGTAACAGATGATGTAGTAGAGATACGAAAAGTAAGTGATGAAACCTTAATTGGTACAGCACCTGAAATTACGAAACATTTTATTGAATTAAGAGGAATCGGAATTATTGATGTAAAAACTCTTTTTGGTGTAGAAAGCGTTAAAAATACCCAAGCAATTGATATGGTAATAAGACTTGAAGATTGGGATAGAGAAAAAGAATATGATAGGTTAGGACTTGAGGAAGAATATATTGAATTTCTTGGAAATAAAATTGTCTGCCATTCCATTCCGATTCGTCCAGGTAGAAATTTAGCTATTATTGTTGAATCAGCAGCAGTTAACTATAGACAAAAGAAAATGGGTTATAACGCAGCGAAAGAATTGTATAATCGAGTACAAGAAAATTTAGCTCGTAAGAGAGACCCAGAAGACGAAGATTAAGAGTGAAGGAAGGCGGATTTTGAAAATGCAGAAGCTAATATTTGGGGTAGATTTAGGTGGAACTTCAGTGAAAATCGGTTTATTTGATAAAAATGAAGGACTGCTTGAAGATTGGGAAATAAAAACTAGAAAAGAAAATAATGGCGCTTTTATCTTAGGTGATATAAGTGATTTTATTCTAGAGAAAATAAAAGAAAAAAATATTTTAAAAGAAGATATGATGGGAATTGGTATTGGAGTTCCAGGTCCTGTTAGCTCAGATGGAACAATATATAATGGTGTAAACTTAGGTTGGGGAACCTTTAATGTAGAAAATGAATTAGAGCGTTTATCTGGCTTTCCAGTAAAAGCTGCAAATGATGCAAATGTTGCTGCCCTTGGAGAAATGTGGAAGGGTGGAGGAAAAAACTATAAAGACCTAGTTTTAATTACCTTAGGAACCGGAGTTGGCGGTGGCGTAATTATGGATGGGAAAATAGTAAGTGGTACCAATGGATCTGCAGGAGAGATTGGTCACATGCCTATAACAGATGAAGAAACACATCTTTGTGGATGTGGAAAATACGGTTGCCTTGAACAAGTGGCTTCTGCTACAGGAATTGTAAAGGTGGCAAAAAAATTACTATCCGATAATGATGCACCATCAAAATTAAGAGAGATAAAAAATCTGAACTCAAAAGATGTATTTGCAGCTGCTGAAGAAGGCGATGCGATTGCTATAGAAGTAACAGAAACGTTAGGAAAATATTTGGGTACTGCTTTAGCAAATATAAGTAGTGTGATTGATCCGCAAGCATTTGTTCTTGGCGGAGGAGTTTCAAAGGCAGGTCAGGTTCTAATTGATCTAGTTCAGAAATACTATAAAGTAAAAGTATTTTCATCTTGTAAAGATACTAAAATTGTGCTAGCAGAACTTGGAAATCAAGCTGGAATTTATGGCGCAGCCAAAACGTTAATAGATAGTCAGAAATAAGAAAGGGCTTGAAATGGGAAAAGAAATAATTCGCTCTATATATGAAATTGTAGGTCAGGAAAATTTGTTATTAGAAGAACCCATGAAAAACCATACTACTTTTAGGGTAGGAGGTCCAGCGACCTATTATCTTATACCCCATACAATAGAAGAAGTGAAAAATCTTGTGGAATTATGTAAACTAAATTCCATACCTTACACAATTATTGGAAATGGAAGTAACTTGTTAGTGAGTGACCAAGGTTACAAGGGAGCGATCATACAAGTTACGGACAATTTGAATTCAATCTCCATAAATGATTGTACGATAGAGGTAGGAGCAGGAACAGAGTTGTCTCTACTATCAAGAGAGGCGGCAAAAGAATCCTTGGCAGGCCTTGAATTTTCATGTGGTATACCGGGTACTTTAGGTGGAGCAGTAGCTATGAATGCGGGAGCTTATGGTGGAGAAATAAGTCAGATTTTACGTTCTGTAAAGATTATAGATGAAGATGGAATAGAGAAAACTCTTTCCTTGGAGGATTTGGAACTAGGTTATCGAAAGAGTATTATCACAAGGAAAAAGTATGTGGTCTTGTCGGCAACATTAGAACTTATCAAAGGAAATGAGGAAGAGATTTTATCTAAGATGGAAGACTTTACTACAAGAAGGCAAGAAAAGCAACCATTGGAATTTCCAAGCGCAGGTAGCACTTTCAAACGTCCAGAAGGATATTTTGCAGGAAAACTTATTTTAGATGCAGGACTTCGTGGATATAGTATTGGAGGAGCGAGCGTTTCAACGAAGCATTGTGGATTCGTTATAAACGAAAATAATGCTTCTGCAAAAGATATAAAAGACCTAATTTCTTACATAAGAAAGACAGTATATGAAAAGTTTCAAGTAGAACTTGAACCAGAAGTAAAGACTCTTGGAGTTTTTTAGTTACAAATCGGAGGCTAGCAAATGAGATTTGTTATAGTTACAGGAATGTCAGGTGCAGGAAAGAGTACAGCATTAAAGATGCTAGAGGACGCAGGTTATTTTTGTGTAGATAATTTACCTGTTGCCTTGGTAAGTAAATTTGCGGATTTGATTTTCCACCAAAGTGGAGAAATTAGTAAAGTAGCTTTAGGCATGGATGTACGCAGTGGAACTGCTTTAGAGGGATTAGAAGCGATTCTAGAAAAAATGGTTTCAAAGAAATATGATTATGAAATTTTGTTTTTAGATGCTTCTGATCAAGTCCTTATAAAAAGATATAAAGAAACTAGAAGAAGTCATCCACTTGCTCCTGAGGAAAGAGTGGACAAAGGAATTATTCTTGAAAGAACCAGACTTGAATTTTTAAAAAAGCATGCGAATTATATTATTGATACGAGCCAACTTTTAACAAAAGAGTTAAAGTTAGAGCTTGAAAAAATATTTGTTAGAGATGAGAAGTTCAATAATTTATTTGTAACGATTCTTTCGTTTGGATTTAAGTATGGCGTTCCAAGTGATTCGGATTTAGTTTTTGATGTAAGGTTTTTACCAAATCCTTTTTATATTGATGATTTGAAACAAAAAACAGGAAATGAAGAAGTAGTAAAGGAATATGTCATGGGATTTGATTCGGCTAATATTTTTTTAAACAAATTGGAGGACATGTTAGAATTTTTAATTCCTAACTATATATTAGAAGGAAAAAACCAATTAGTTATAAGTATAGGCTGTACAGGTGGAAAACACCGCTCAGTTACCTTGGTCAATGAGCTGTATAGAAGATTAAATAAGAATGAAAAAGAGTATGGAATAAGAATAGAACATAGAGATATTGATAAGGATAAACATAGAAAGCCTTAACATAAATATGAGGTGATAACGTGTCATTTTCCAGTGATGTAAAAGAAGAATTATCTAGGCAAATAAGTACTGCACGCCATTGTCAAATTGCTGAATTAGCTGCTATTATTAGTCTTTGCGGCAAAATCACTATTTCAGTAGACAGAAAATATAGTATTAAAATGAATACAGAGAATGTGGCAGTTGCAAGAAAGTACTTTACATTAGTAAAAAAAACCTTTAATATAAATACAGAAATTTCAATTAGACAGAATACAAATTTAAAGAAGAGGCGTACCTATACTCTTGCGGTATCTGACCATGAAGATTCCTTGCGAATCTTACAAGCGACCAAGCTTATTAATGCAAATCTGGAGATAAAGGAAGACCTTTCTCTGGTGGATCATTTGGTGATTCAACAAGTTTGCTGTAAAAGATCCTTTATACGAGGGGCTTTCTTGGCAGCGGGTTCGATAAGTGCTCCAGAAAAATCTTATCATTTTGAAATAGTCTGTGCCACTTTAGAAAAGGCAATTCAACTTCAAGAAATCATTAAAACATTTGAGGTAGATGCTAAGATAGTGGGAAGAAAAAAACATTTTGTAGTTTACATTAAAGAAGGTACGCAGATTGTTGAAATTTTAAATGTAATGGAAGCTCATGTGGCTTTGATGGATTTGGAAAACATTCGTATTCTGAAAGATATGAGAAACACAGTTAACCGGAAGGTGAATTGTGAGACTGCAAATATTAGTAAAACGGTATCAGCTGCGATTAAGCAGATAGAAGATATACAATATATTAAGGATACAATTGGCTTTGAGGAATTATCTGATGGGCTTAAAGAAATTGCTCTAGTAAGGTTGGAGCAACCTGAGGCAACGCTAAAGGAATTAGGAGAAATGCTAGATCAAGTAGTGGGTAAGTCTGGCGTTAATCATAGGCTGAGAAAACTAAGCATCATTGCGGAAGGCTTGAGGGAAAACAAGGAGGAGAAATATTTATGATTACAAAAAAGATCACCATTGAAATTCCTACGGGATTGGAAGCTAGGCCGGTTGCTTTACTTGTGCAAGTGGCAAGTCAATATGAAAGTACTATCTATGTAGAAAGTGATTCTAAGAAGGTAAATGCAAAAAGTATTATGGGCATGATGACTTTAGGCCTAATTTCCGGAGAAGAAATTACCGTTATTGCAAATGGTACAGATGAAAAAAAGGCCATTGAAGAGATCGAAAAATATTTGAGTAACGTGAACGAATAATTAGACGGGGATATGGACCTATTCATATCCTCGTTTTTTATAAACAGATAAACGAGAGAGGAGGGAATGAGATGGCATTTACTCATTTACATGTACATACAGAATTTAGTCTTTTAGATGGTTCTAGCAAAATATCAGAATTATTAGATAGAGTACAAGAACTTGGTATGGATAGTATTGCAATTACAGATCATGGAGTAATGTATGGTATTATTGATTTTTATCGTGCAGCAAAAGCTCGTGGGATAAAACCAGTGATTGGAGCAGAAGTTTATGTTGCACCTAATTCACGTTTTGATAAGGAAATAAATGCAGGTGAAGATAGATATTATCATTTGATTCTATTGGCGGAAAATGATATTGGTTACCATAATTTGATGCGAATTGTATCAAAAGGATTTGTTGATGGATTTTACTATCGACCTAGAGTAGATTATGAGGTTCTCAAAGAGTATCACGAAGGTGTGATTGCTCTAAGTGCCTGTTTGGCAGGTGAGGTTCAGAGGTATTTGGATCGTGGATTGTATGAAGAAGGCAAGGAAGCAGCCCTTCGCTATGAAGAAATCTTTGGAAAAGGCAACTTCTTTTTAGAACTTCAAGACCATGGACTTCCCGAACAAAAAAATGTGAATCAAAAGCTTTTGAAAATGAGTAAAGAGCTTAATATAGATCTAGTAGCTACCAATGATGTTCATTATACCTATAAAGAGGATGTAGAGGCTCATGATATTTTGCTTTGCGTTCAAACCAATAAAAAGGTAGCAGATGAAAATCGAATGCGATATGAGGGCGGACAGTTCTACTTAAAGTCTTATGAAGAAATGGAAGAACTATTTCCTTATGCGAAAGAAGCCTTGGAAAACACTCATAAGATAGCGCAGCGATGTAATGTGGACATCGAATTTGGAGTTCACAAATTACCAAGATATGATGTTCCAGAAGGATATACTTCATGGGACTATTTAAATATATTGTGTTATAAAGGGTTAGAGAAAAGATATCCAAATCATACAAAAGAGTTAGAAAAGCAATTGGAATATGAGCTTTCCATAATTAACGAGATGGGATATGTTGACTACTTTTTAATTGTATGGGATTTTATTAAGTTTGCTAAAGATAATGATATTATTGTTGGACCAGGGCGTGGCTCTGCGGCAGGTAGTATTGTATCCTATGTTTTAGAGATTACAAATATAGATCCTTTGAAATATAATTTAATCTTTGAACGATTTTTGAATCCAGAACGTGTAACTATGCCGGATATTGATATTGACTTTTGCTTCGAGAGAAGACAAGAGGTAATTGATTATGTAGTTGAAAAGTATGGAAAAGATAGAGTGGTTCAAATCGTTACATTTGGTACCCTAGCTGCGAGGGGTGTTATCAGAGATGTGGGTAGAGCACTTGATTTACCATACTCTTTGATGGATTCCATTGCAAAAATGATTCCCAATGAAATCGGTATTACCATAGAGAAAGCATTAAAAATTAATCCGGATCTTAGGAAAATGTATGAAGAATCCGATGAGATAAAATATCTTATTGATATGTCCAAGCGCCTTGAAGGGCTTCCGAGACATACATCCATGCATGCGGCCGGTGTAGTAATAAGTAAGGAGCCAATAGAAGAATACGTTCCTCTATCCAAGGCTTCTGATGGTTCGATTACAACCCAATTCACTATGAATACCCTAGAAGAACTTGGGCTTTTGAAAATGGATTTTCTTGGACTTCGAACATTAACGGTAATCCAGAATGCTACAAAGATTATAGAAAAAAGTAGAAACATTAAAATAAAGTTAGATGAAATTGATTTTGATGATAAAAAAGTTTTTGAATACATTGGTACTGGTAAGACCGAAGGGATTTTTCAGTTGGAAAGCAATGGCATGAAAAACTTTATGAAGGAATTAAAACCAGAAAATCTAGAAGATATTATTGCTGGAATTTCTTTATATCGTCCAGGTCCCATGGACTTTATCCCTAAGTATTTAAAAGGGAAAAACACAGATGATGAAATTATTTATGATTGTCCTCAGTTAGAGCATATTTTAGCACCTACTTACGGATGTATTGTATATCAGGAACAGGTAATGCAAATTGTTCGTGATCTAGCAGGTTATACCTTAGGTAGAAGTGATATTTTAAGAAGAGCCATGTCAAAGAAAAAGTCATCTGTTATGGAGAAAGAGAGACAGAGCTTTGTTTATGGAAATGAAGAGGAAGAGGTACCTGGCTGTGTAAAAAATGGAATTAGTGCAGAAGTTGCAAATAAAATCTATGATGAGATGACAGATTTTGCTAAATACGCATTTAATAAATCTCATGCAGCAGCCTATGCAGTCGTTTCATACCAGACAGCATTTTTGAAATATTATTACCCAATAGAATTTATGGCAGCATTAATGACCTCTGTCATCGATAATTCTAGTAAAGTATCGGAATATATCTTAACTTGCCGACAAATGGGAATTAAGATTCTTCCACCAGATATCAATGAAGGCGAATCTGTGTTTTCAGTATCTGGTAATTCGATTCGATATGGGCTAACTGCTATTAAAAATGTGGGTAGAAATGTAATCGATGGAATCGTAAGAGAAAGAGGCGAAAAAGGCCCATACACAAGCTTGGAAGATTTTATTAACCGTCTTGTAGGAAAAGATGTAAATAAAAGAACCGTTGAGAACTTAATAAAAGCAGGAGCATTTGATAGTTTCTTAGGAACTAGAAAACAATTTGTAAGTGTTTATGCAGCAATAATGGATGATGTAACGCAAGTAAAGAAGAGAGAAATAAGTGGTCAAATGTCTTTGTTTGACTTCGCTACAGAAGAAGAAAAGCAAGAGTACGAGATCAAATTGCCTGATGTTGGTGAATATTCAAATGAAGTTTTATTAGGCTTTGAAAAAGAGGTGTTGGGAGTATATGTTAGTGGACATCCTCTTGAAGAATATGAAGAAAAATGGAAGAAAAATGTAAATGCTATGACAATTGATTTTGTGGTAGATGAAGAAACGGGAGAAACAAAGGTAAAAGATGGACAAGTCGTTTGGGTTGGTGGAATGATTACGGGGAAGACAATTAAAACCACTAAGACTGGAAAAATGATGGCCTTCATTATGATAGAAGACTTAGTAGGTACTGTTGAAATCATTATTTTTCCGAAAGATTTTGAACGTAATAAATCTTTGCTTGTTGAGGATAATAAAGTGTTTATAAAGGGAAGAGTTACAGTAAATGAGGAAGAGCAGGGGAAAATGATTTGTGAGAGAATCGTTCCTTTTGAGCAAGTTCCAAGAAATCTGTGGGTTAAGTTTCAAAACAAAGAGGAATATATAGAAAAAGAAGAACATTTATTTGAATTATTATCAGAATCGGAGGGTAATGATAGTGTGACTATCTATTGTGAAGATGAGAAAATGGTGAAGGCTCTTCCAGCAAACAAGAATATTTTTATAAATAAAGTACTTTTAGAAAGACTTTGGGATGTATTTGGTGAAAAAAATATCAAAGTCGTTGAAAAGAGTATTGAAAACCTGAAACAAATGAATTAGAATGTAGAGTATCTAATAAAAAGAAAAAGGCAACCTTGGTTACGGGGATGGAGGTATTTTCATGGCAAAAGAGATTAATACAATTGGGGTTTTAACAAGTGGTGGGGATGCCCCAGGTATGAATGCAGCGATACGTGCAGTGGTAAGAACAGCCATTGCAAATGGGAAAAAAGTAAAAGGAATTCAAAAAGGATTTCAAGGCTTATTAAATGAAGAAATAGTTGATATTGATAAAAGAGGCGTTTCGGAGATTATTCAAAGAGGCGGTACTATTTTATATACAGCTCGATGCCCAGAATTCGTTAAAGAAGAGGCGCAAAAAAGAGGGGCTGAAATATGTAGAAAACATGGCATTGATGGTTTAGTTGTAATAGGTGGAGATGGTTCTTTTCAAGGAGCGCAAAAATTAGCGAATTTAGGAATTAACTCAATTGGTATACCTGGAACCATTGATTTAGATATTGCATGTACGGATTACACGATCGGTTTTGATACAGCAGTAAATACGGCAATGGAAGCGATTGATAAAGTAAGAGATACTTCTACTTCACATGAACGTTGTAGTATCATAGAAGTTATGGGTAGACATGCAGGATTCATTGCTTTGTGGTGTGGTATTGCAAATGGAGCAGAAGATATTTTGTTGCCAGAAAGATATAATAACGACGAACAAGAATTAATTAATAATATTATAAGAAATCGTAAACATGGAAAAAAACATCATATTATTATTAATGCAGAAGGAATTGGACACTCTACAGGTATGGCAAGAAGAATAGAGGCTGCTACTGGAATTGAAACAAGAGCCACGATTTTAGGACATATGCAAAGAGGTGGAAGCCCTACTTGTAAAGATAGGGTATATGCTTCTATTATGGGTTCTTTAGCAGTAGATTTACTATGTAAAGGTAAGACAAATAGAGTTGTTGCTTATTCAAATGGTGATTTTATAGACTATGATATTAATGAAGCTCTTGCAATGAAAAAAGATATCCCAGAATATCAATTTGAAATAAGCAAGATTTTATCAAGATAGGAGATCATACAAAACAAAATGGAAGCGGAACTATCCAAATCTAAAAAGAAGTTTAATTTTTTTAATACAACAAGGCTGATAGCACTAGGATTCTTAGCAGTAATTTTGCTAGGAAGCCTAGTGTTGTATTTACCCATTTCGACAGCTCCAGGACAAAGTACATCTTATATAGATGCTTTCTTTACAGCAACTACATCAGTATGCGTTACGGGCTTGGTTACGGTGCCCACTTATAGTCACTGGAGTTTTTTTGGCATTGTTGTAATTACGATATTGGTACAAATTGGTGGATTAGGAGTCGTTGCCTGTTCTACTCTTTTAATGGTTGCCTTAAGAAGAAAAATCACAATGAAAGATAGAATTTTGATTCAGGATGCTTACAATACAGATAATTTAAAAGGCTTGGTTGCTTTAATGAAACGTATTGTAAGAGGAACTTTTATAGTAGAAGGGATTGGGGCAACTTGTTTTGCTTTTCAATTTATCCCTGAGTTTGGTATCATGAGGGGAATCGGATACTCCATATTTCATTCTATTTCATTTTTCTGCAACAGTGGCATGGATCTTATTGGTGAGACTAGTCTTGTACCTTACCTAGGAAATCCACTTGTTAATTTTACGACCATGGGACTAATCGTAGTAGGTGGTATTGGATTTGGAGTATGGTGGGATATTCTTCGTGTTGTAAAAGAAGCATTTGCGAGAAAAATGTTTCGAAAACGTTTATTCCATAAGCTTACGCTTCACTCCAAATTGGCAATTTCAACAACATTTATTTTACTTTTTGCTGGTTTTGTACTTGTTTTTGCCCTTGAATATAATAATCCAAAGTCTATAGGAGAATTGCCGTTAGGACAAAAGGTGATGGCTTCTTTATTTCAATCTGTTACGACAAGGACAGCAGGAGCAGCTACTGTACTTCAACAAGATTTAACAGATGATAGTGCATTGGTCAGCATTTTGCTTATGTTTATTGGTGGTTCTCCTGCTGGTACAGCGGGTGGTATTAAGACCACAACCTTTGCATTACTTATACTTACCACATATGCTGTTATAAAGGGTAAAAAAGATACAGAAATCTTTCATCGAAGAATATCTTCTGATAATGTACGAACTGGAATTGCAGTGATTGTTCTAGGAGCTACTACGCTGTTAGTGGGAACTATGTTAGTTTCTTTCAACGAAGAATTTTCTTTGCTGGATGTTCTATACGAAACAACATCAGCATTTGCAACAGTCGGATTGACGAGAGGGATTACGCCATTTTTACAGCCTATAAGCAAAATCATTCTCATTATACTAATGTATATTGGAAGGATTGGACCTATTACTATGGCTACTGCAGTTGCTGCAAAAAGGCATAGTATGGGAAATATGAGGGAGTTGCCTGAAAAAAAAGTATTGGTAGGATAGGAGACAAGTGTGAAAGATAAATCTTTCACACAGCACTTTGTGCTTGTGCACAAAGTTGCATTCTTTTTTGAGTGGCGCAAATGCGCCAGAGTGGAGATAAGATGAAGAATAGAGAGTATGTGGTGTTTGGACTTGGACGATTTGGAAGAAGTGTAGCAGAAACCTTAGTCAATGATGGAAATAATGTTATGGTCGTGGATAACCAAGAAGATCGAATACAAGAAATCGCTGATTTGGTAACATATGCAGTAAAAGCAGATGTAAAAGACCCAGAGGTAGTAAAATCTCTAGGAATATCAAATATGGATGTAGCCATCGTAGCTATAACGGCAGATATGGAGGCCAATATTATGGCTACCATTATTGCAAAAGAAGCAGGAGTACCACTTGTTATAGCAAAAGCAAATTCGGATATGCAAGGAAAGCTTTTGAAAAAGGTTGGTGCAGATCAAATTATTTTCCCTGAAAAAGCCATGGGGGTTCGACTTGCAAGAAGTTTAGGTGTTGGTAACTTTGTAGACATTATTGAACTATCTTCTACTCTTAGCTTAATTGAAATTGAAGTTCCCAAAGAATGGATAGGAAAATCTTTACGTGAAATAAACCCTAGAAAAAGATTAGGGGTCAACATAATTGCAAAGCAAGTAGAAGGCCGGGTAGAGGTTAACCTAGAGCCAGATGAATTATTCATACAAGGAGAGATCCTAATTGTCGTAGGAGATAACGATAAATTAAGTAGGATAAATAAATAAGATGATAACAAGTAGTAGCAATCAGGCAATTAAAAATGTAATACAGTTACAGAAAAAAAATAAGGCTAGAAAAGAACAAGGCTGCTTTATTGTGGAGGGTATCAAACTCTTTTCTGAAATACCTAGAGATAGACTTATAAAAACTTATGTCTCAGAAGAGTTTTTAAGAGAAGCAAGCCATACGCAACTTATTCACCATATTGATTATGATATTGTTAGTGATAAGATATTTAAGGAAATTTCAGATACAAAGACACCTCAGGGTATTCTTGCTGTTGTGAAACAATCTGAGTACACCTTAGAAGAAATTCTACAAACAGATAGACCGGCACATATTATTATTCTTGAAGACATACAGGATCCTGGTAATCTAGGGACGATTATTCGTACTGGTGAAGGTGCAGGTGTTACTGGATTTATATTAAGCAAAGGAACGGTAGATATTTATAATCCTAAAGTGATTCGTTCTACCATGGGCTCTATATACCGAATGCCTTTTGTTTATGTAGAAGATTTACAAGAAGCTATTACTAAGGTAAAAGACACTTGTAAGATTTATGCAGCGCATTTATCTGGTAAATACTCCTATGAGAAAGGAGATTATACAAAATCCACTGCCTTTCTTATTGGAAATGAAGCTAATGGATTGACTGATAATAGTTCAAATATGGCAGATCATTATATAAAAATCCCGATGGAGGGACAAGTAGAGTCCTTAAATGCTGCAATTGCAACATCGATTTTAATGTACGAAGTGTGTAGACAAAGAAGATAGAAAAATTCCACCAACGGTGGGATTTTTTGTTTGAAACCCAGTCCTAGTGCGGCTTTGAAGCTGGGGGGGTTGACAAATAGCTATGGTTTTGTTAAGATGTTCAGACATTAATTAATAAATTTGTAACAATTATAATAAGTTAGTAATAATTATAAGTGTGACGGAGGAGTTTATATGTTTGAACATTATAAAATGATGATATTAGGTATAGGAACTTTGGCAGTAGTAATGGTTGTCTCAGCTTTCATACAAATTAGCGAAAGTAATGATGTGAAAAAGGATAAAACACAGGTAGAGCTATCTGAAATTTTACAATTGGCGGCTTTTCATCCTGGACACCTAGAAGAAGCAGAAGCACAGTTTAGTCAAGCAACGATAGCTAGACCAGAGGGAACTTGGCAAGTTGTATCTGCGATGAAAGAATTAGAAAATGATGAAGTAGCTAAGGAAGATACTTCAGCAGAAGTAGCAGAAGAAGTTATGTTATTTTCAGCAGAAGCGGCTGTGGTAGAAGAAGTAATTGAAGAAACGTCTAGATTTGATGGATATGTTCTTCCAGATGTAGATGTGTATTTAAATATAAGAGAGACGCCATCAGAAGATGGAAAGATAGTTGGAAAGCTATATGTAGGAGATTTGGCTGAGATTAGAGAGAACTTAGATGGATGGACCTTAATACATTCAGGTTCTGTAGATGGTTATGTAAGCAATGACTATATTGTTACCGGCCTAGAAGCGGAAGAAATGGCAAAAGAAGTGGGAAGTATGGTGGCCACTGTAAATGAGTATGGTTTACGAGTTAGGCAAGAACCAACTACAGATTCTGTTGTGTATAACATCGTAGGGGTGGGTGAAACCTTTACCGTAACAGAAGAATTAGAAGACTGGGTAGCCATTGAATATTCATCTGATACAGAGGCTTATTTATCAGCGGAGTATGTTACGGTTGAGTTTAAATTAGGTGAGGCAGTTTCTATCGAAGAAGAACTTGCTGCGATAAAGGCAGCACAAGAAGCGGCGGCAAAGGCAGCGGCAGAAGAAGCGACTAGAATAGCAAAAGCAGCAGCAGAGGCAGCTGCGAAGAAGTCTGCAAGCAAAGCTGTAGAAACAGTGGTAACAGATGCGGTAACTGTGACATATGATGACGCCTATCTGTTAGCAGCGCTTGTTCATATGGAATCAGGTGGTGAGCCTTATGAAGGGAAACTTGCTGTGGCTAACGTAGTATTAAACCGTTTAAAAGTTGGTTATGGAAGTAGCATATCAGATGTTATCTATGCTAGGGGACAATTTTCAGGAGCAAATACAGGGGCTCTTGCTTCCCGATTGGCAAAAGGACCAAATAGTGAATCCATACAGGCTGCCAATGATGCATTGGCTGGAATTAATAATATAGGTGATTATCGTAATTTTATTGCAACAAGAAGAGCGAATTACAATGCTTATTCGGAGTATACTATAATTGGCAACCATTGCTTTTATAAGCGTGGCTAATATCATTGATTTAATATTTTTTCTTGTAATACTTACAGAAATAGGGTAATATAATAATACCATGCTATTTATTAAATAGCATGGTATTACTTTTTACATGATAAAGCAAGATTTACAAGAAGGGGGAGTTCCCATGGAAGCTATTTGGTGGTTAGGATTATTTATACTTTGTTTAGTATTTGAGATTATTACATTGGGACTAACATCGATATGGTTTGCTGGAGGTGCTTTGGTTGCATTTGTTGCATCTTTGTTAGGAGCGAATGTAGGAGTACAATTAGTACTGTTTTTACTTGTTTCCTTTTTATTATTATTTTTCACAAGACCTTTTGCGAAAAAATATATTAATAAAAATATGACAAAGACAAATGCAGATAGTCTTGTTGGAAAAGAAGCAAGAGTAATTGCTGACATAGATAATTTTAATGGTGTTGGCGATGTTATAATAGCAGGTCAAGAATGGACTGCTAGGTCAGATGATAGTAATGAACTTATTCCAACAGGTACCTTAGTGGAGATTTTGAAAATTGAGGGCGTAAAACTGATTGTAAAGAAAAAAGAGGGGGAAAAATAGTATGCAAGAGTTAAGTTCTGTATTAGTAGTAGTTTTAGTTGTAATTCTTTTAATAATTGTAGCATCTTGTGTGAAAATTGTACCACAAGCGAATGCATATGTTGTAGAACGATTAGGAGGATTTCATGCTACCTGGTCTGTAGGAATTCATTTTAAGACTCCATTTATTGATCGTATTGCAAAAAGAGTAATTTTAAAGGAGCAAGTAGTAGACTTTGCACCACAACCTGTTATAACAAAAGATAATGTAACAATGAGAATTGATACTGTTATATTTTTCCAGATTACAGATCCTAAGCTATATTCCTATGGTGTTGAAAATCCAATTATGGCGATTGAAAACTTGTCAGCTACCACATTGAGAAATATTATTGGTGATTTGGAATTAGATGAGACTTTAACTTCAAGAGAAGTGATTAATACAAAGATGAGAACTTCCCTGGATGTAGCTACAGATCCATGGGGAATAAAAGTAAACCGTGTAGAGCTAAAGAATATTATTCCACCAGCTGCTATTCAAGATGCAATGGAAAAACAGATGAAGGCAGAGCGTGAAAGAAGAGAATCAATTCTTCGTGCAGAAGGTGAAAAGAGATCTACAATTTTAGTTGCAGAAGGTAATAAGGAATCTGTTATTCTTGAAGCGGAAGCAGAAAAACAATCTGCTATTTTACGCGCAGAGGCAAAGAAGGAAGCAACAATACGAGAAGCAGAAGGTCAAGCTGAAGCGATTAAAGCGGTAGCAAAAGCCAATGCTGAAGGTATTACATATATTAAAGAATCTGCTCCTGATGATGCTGTTATTCAATTAAAGAGTTTAGAGGCATTTGCAAAGGCAGCAGATGGTCAGGCTACCAAGATTATTATTCCTTCAGAGATTCAGGGAATGGCTGGTATGTTAAAGTCATTTGCAGAAGTTGTAAAGGAAAATTAACTTAAGATCTTCTATGCCCTGTTTATGCAAGCTAGCATAAGCAGGGCTTTTGGGTTCACCCAGTATGGGAGATAAAGGAGTTTATATGGAACTTAAGCTAGACTTATCAAAAGAATATGGAATCGTTTTAGAAGGCGGAGGAGCAAAAGGTGCTTATCAGATAGGTGCCTGGAAAGCCTTGAAAGAAGCAGGGATAAAGATAAAAGGAATATCTGGAACTTCTGTAGGGGCCTTAAATGGAGGCTTAATCTGCATGGATAACTTGGAGAAAGCAATAGAGGTGTGGGAAAACATTAGTTACTCACAAGTTATGGCTGTAGAGGATCAATGGATGGAAGGTATTGTCAAAAGAGATTATACGAACCTATCTGCCATGGAAATCGTAAAGAACTCTTTGCTCTATTTATCAAATGGTGGAATTGATGTGACTCCCTTACGTACTTTAATTAGTGATCATATTGATGAGGACAAGCTTCGTTCTGGTAAACCAGAATTATATTTTCAAACTTTTTCAGTTACAGAATTAAAAGAATTAGATATTGATGCGACTCAAGTAGAGAAAGGACAGATGGCAGATATGCTACTGGCTAGTGCATATTTTCCTGTATTTAAAAAGGAGAAAATATCAGGAAGCAGACTGATTGATGGAGGAATGTTTAATAATGTTCCGATTGATGCATTGATTAAGCGAGGTTATGAAGATATTATATCGATTCGCATTTATGGGATAGGACTAGAAAAAAAGGTAAAAATACCTGAAAGTACTACAGTGCATGAGATAGCACCTCGAGTGGATTTGGGTAATATTTTAGAGTTTGATAGTGAGAAAAGTAAGAGAAATATAAGAATTGGATATTTAGATGCTCAACGCCTATTATATGGGTTAGTGGGTACAATTTATTATATTTATTCGGAAAAAGATGAAGTGGAATGCTTGAGGAGTCTTGTGAATTTAGGAAGAGAAGAGCTTTTTTATGAAGAAGGTTCTCCTTATAGAAATCTTTTTGAGTGGTATTTACCAGGTTTAGCTTCTGATTTTAAGTTGGCTAGTAACTGGAATTATAAGGACCTTTACATAGCCTTATTAGAAGCATCTGCTAAATTGCTTAAGATACAAAAGTATAAAGTGTATACAGATGAGGAGTTATTATCCGAGATTATAGAGAAATGGAACCGACTAGATGAAGAAGAGCAAGAAGGATTGCCTGATTTTGTAGAGAAGGCGGTATTGCTTAAAACCATGACGAAAGGATAGGAAAATTAATGAACTTAAAAGGAAGAAGTTTTTTAACACTAAAAGATTTTACAAAAGAAGAAATTAATTATTTTGTTGATTTAGCAGCGGAATTAAAAGCTAAAAAGAAAAATGGAATTACAGGAAATACCTTAAAAGGAAAAAATATTGCACTTATTTTTGAAAAACCCTCTACGAGGACAAGAAGTGCATTTACAATAGGTTGTGTAGATGAAGGTGGATATCCAGAATATCTAGGTAGGGACGAGATTCAATTAGGACATAAAGAAAGCGTTGAGGATACTGCAAGGGTTTTGGGTAGAATGTTTGATGCGATTGAATATCGAGGATTTGCTCATTCTAATGTTGAAAAACTAGCTAAATACAGTGGAGTACCTGTGTGGAATGGGTTAACAGATGAATATCATCCAACTCAAGTGTTAGCAGATTTTTTGACATTGAAAGAACATTTTGGTAAGCTCACGGGACTTAAGTTGGTTTATATAGGTGATGGTAGAAATAATGTGGCTAATAGTTTAATGATTGGAGCTAGTAAGGTAGGGATAGATTTTACGATTATTTCCCCAGAAAGTTTATGGCCACTAGAAGAGCTTGTTGCAGAGTGCAGAAGTTATGCAAATGAATCAGGAAGCGTCATAGAAGTGACTTCGGATTTAGATGGAGTGAAAGATGCGGATGCTATTTATACGGATGTATGGGTTTCTATGGGTGAAGAAAGCAAATCAGAAGAAAGAGTAAAGCGGTTACAGCCATATCAAGTAAATAGAGAGTTAATGGAAAGAACAGGAAAATCAAGCACAGTATTCTTGCATTGTCTACCAGCTGTAAAAGGCAAAGAAGTCACAGAAGAAGTCTTTGAGTCTGAGAAGTCACTAGTATTTGATGAAGCAGAAAATAGAATGCATACGATAAAGGCAGTGATGGTTGCAACGTTAAGAAATTAAATACGAATGAATTGATGGGGTGAGAAACCATGTATATTTCTAATAAACAAAGAAGATTTCGCCACTGGAGGATTGTGGTGGATAGTATAAATATGATTCTTGGTCTTATTACAATAGGATTAGGTGTTTTTATATTTTTTAGCATAGAAACACGCATGAATCTTTTGCCAATTTTATTTTTATTTGCGGCAATTATGAATTTAATAGGTGGAACAAAGGCCATTTACTATGGAAGAAGGCTTACTGGTCTAGGTCAGGTAGTGGTTTCTGTAGTGATTTGTGGATTTGCAATCTTGAGTTTTATTACAATGTGGATTTAACAGGAGGTTTTTAGTTATTTATGACTCAATCAGAAAATAAAAAAATACTATGTGGTTCAAATGCTTATAAAAAGATGTTTTATTTGGATCCAGAGTTTGATGGTTTACCTCAAAACATAAAAGATGAATT
>CAYYVJ010000009.1:25561-39091 GCA_964475115.1 uncultured Lachnospiraceae bacterium | reverse complement strand
TTCTTATTTTCAAATTCTATAGTAAGTTGCCCTGACTCCACATACATCAGCAAATAGGTTCCATAATTAATTCTATTTACATTATATCCAGGTAAAACATAAAAACATCCTACACTTATTGGATAAAAAAATGTTGCTAAGGCAGTTGCACTAGGTGTATATACAAAATATTCAGAATCACTTGATATCCATTCATCATCGTGTTTCATGGTCAATCCTCCCACATCAATATCATCATCTAGTAAATCAATTATTTACAAAAATTCTAACATATCCATGGGACAATGTCCATTTACACAGCCTATTTTACCAGTGAACAAATCGTTTCTAAAGGAATTTCCTCTTTTGGTTCAAAATCATCTGTATCCATATACCCATATATAGAATTTAATAATGTACGAGCTTCTGGATACTGTTGCAAATTCTGTAATCCCATAGAAGACAATATTAATTTTCCTTTACCAATGCGACATTCTAGCAACTGTACCATTGGCCTCATAAAAGCATAACTATCCATTTCCGTAATAATCGCCTTATATGCTTCTGGTAAAATAATTGCCCTTTGATTTGCCATTGGCCACCAATTCCAATCTGTATAGGTTTTTGTGGGAAAATCTTTAAAAATCGGGTGAGAATCATCTATTAACTGGCCCATTCCACCTTCTTGAACCTTAAATGTTCCAACAGACCAAAAATCTGTAGTAAATTGCGCTTGAATAGACATTGGTAAATTTGCTTTTGTGGAATCAGGTGATAAATACACTTTTCCCCCTGCCTCCAAAATTTCTTTTGCTTTTTTATCTAATCTTTTTGTTTCATAGACCGATTCTGGACATATCGGTTTAACTTCTGGATATACCCAAATCGGATATGTATTTGATATTTCACCAAGATTTACTCTTAAATCTAACTTTGTTGATTTCTTTATGGCATCTAGTGGTATTTTTATGGTTCCTAACAAGGTAAGTTGTCCCTTTGGACAATGTTTTTTAGGCAATTCACCCTTTATATCTATTGTTTCACTCTTTAGTCCATAACTAAATTCTCCACTAATATCTTCTTTTCCATAATTAGCGATTTTAACATCTGACACAAGGGTTTCACTTGTTTCGTATGTATATTTAGGTAATAATACAAGTGGTAATTGTTCTCTGAAAAAGCTTTGAAATGCCTCTGGTTTTGCAAAGTTAAATGGTTTTGGCTGTAAATGAGAGTTCATCATTCCCACTAATGCTGTTCCTTGACCAGGAAAATCTTGTAACCCTAACAAAGATATTCCAGACAGGCTTTCTGTACGCATAGCTGCCTCAATTTCTTCACGGTATCCAATACGAGCTAGTTCACCTGTTGCTTCCACATACTTTTTCCAAACCTTTGTTAATCCAAGACTCTCGACTTTTTCCTGTATTAGCCTAAAATTGACAGGATCTGAAATCCCATGAAATTCATCTAACTCATCAAAATCAGGAAGTAGCTCAAATTGTCCGACCTCAAAACTAAACACCGGTTTTTGATAGGATTCACGAATTATTTTCATAGTATTCTCATAATTGGTCTGGGCATTAGGATACTGATTATTAATGTATCCTTCTAGTCCTTGCTTTTTATCAGCATCAGCTGAAAAAGTGCCACGCAAATCATCCGAAAAATATCTTGCTAATGTTCCAAAATCGCTGTTCTCTTTAAATTTCACTCCTCCATAGTGTACATTTGAACCTTCCGCATACAATCTTGTATCATCTAAGGAGTGGGCGAAATCTAGTAGCTGCTCCATACGCTTATGTCCCTTTTCACTTGAATTAAGCTCATTCCCAAAAGTTAACATCACAAAAGAAGGATGGTTGGCTAGCAACAAAATAATCTGCTCTAACTCCTTCCTATAATAGAAATAACTTTCATCTGACTCAAATGCATCTTTTGGATTCCAATGAGATAACTCTGGCTGCATTAACATTCCCAATTCATCAGCTGCAGTAAAAGCTACTTCCGGCGGACAATGAGAATGAAAACGCATAAGATTAACCCCATAAGACTTATATGCATTTAAAATAGTAATCCATTCTTTTACCGTCATGGGGCAATAGCCCGTTTCTGGGAACTCCGCGCAGTTTGCTTCACTTCTCAAAAAAAGAGTGCGACCATTCAAGGCAAGTTTTCCATTCCCATTATCTCCAAAGTCTCTCACACCGAAACGTACTGTCTTTTCCTCATGTTTCCCATCCACTTCTGCCGATAACTGATATAAATTCCCTTCGTATTCATCCCACAACTTCACATCATCTTGTATACTCAAATCTTCAAATACAACTGTATGAATTCCTTTTGAAAAAGAAATTTCTTTTGATACCGATTGTTCCTTTAGCGCTTCTGATCTAACCGTAACTATCCCCTTATAAGAACGTTCTGACGAAATTTCAACTTGTACTGTAAGCAGTTGTTCCTTTGGATATACCCTTATATTTGAAATAAAATTCTCATTTTCCATTCTTAGCCTAATAAAACCAAGCAGACCATTCCAGTTAGTCTGTGTTTCATCTGTTGCCGCAGACGAATATACGATAGCGTCATGTGAAAGACCTATATAACTATTATCTGATACAAGAGTCAGTTTATTATCTCCTGTCAACAAATCAGTAACCTCAAATATATAAGGAGTACTAATAGATGCTTCTCTAAAAAAAGGAACTTTCCTACCATCAATAAACAGTGTAAGACACCTAGCCCTCTCTACTTCTAAAAAGACACGCTTTCCTTTCTCTGGAATGTAAGTTATTTTACGACTAATTTTTGCTACTCCTTCATAAGTATATTTTCTTGTAAATCTTGTAGATATTACTGACTCTTCTTTTGATAAATCTTTATAACCAATTCTATTCTCATCCAAAGTACCAGGTAAAATCATCTGATATTCCGTTCCATCTTCTAATTCCACTTGCCAATTTCCATCTAATGAGTAGAGCATAACAAACTAACCTCCTTAATATAATTTACTTTAACTATACTATTAATATAGAATCCTTTCATTTCATAAAACTATCTTCTTATTAATAAAAAATGCTTTTCCTTATCCGGATAGATCTCCTATAAAGCAAAAAAGCGCCTAAGGCGCTTTTTCTTCAACATTCATGTTTTCTTAATAATACATTCCACTGTTTATCAGGCTGACCATAAGTGCGGCAATCGCTGAACTAAAGATTACACTTATCACAATACCAATTAAGGCAAATACTAATGCTGCACGACAGTAATTCTTTCTACTAGTATTTCCTCCACTACCAAATCCCCACACAAAAAACATTATAATGTTAACGCATGGAATTGATAAAACAAGAAGTGTAATAAGCCAATCACCCAATGTCATTGCTGGTTCTAAATTCGGTCCACCATAATTAGGTTGATTGTAATTTGGCTGGTTATAGCCTTGTTGATTGTTGTTTTGCTGGATTTCTTCTGTCTTTTTTTCTTGCTCGAAGTTATTATTATCCATTTTCATTTCCCCCTGTATAAAATTATTTATATCTATGTCAATGCTATTGACAGAAATATCAATTCCCCTTTAATCCCTCATATTTATTATCCAACTCAAGATATTTTCCTTCTTATAAACCATAGGCTCAACATTGGGATAATACATTTTCATACGATAAATATAAAACAAGATAAATATTATCAATACTATTATACCATAATATACCATAATTTTTCTATACTTTATTGATTTACCTTTTAAAAGTATATATAAAATGATTCCAATTATGACAAAAATAAGTAATGGGTGCATTTGAAAGGACTCTATAAAATGTCCTGTTAACATTAATTTTGTAGCTCTAATTATTCCACAAAAAGGACAAGGGACTCCAAAAAGCAGGGTAACATAACATACTGTAGCAAATACATAGTCAACAAATATGATAGAAATTATAGATAAAAAAGCTGCAAACCAATATCGTTTTACCAACAGATTAATTTCTTTCATATTCCCCTCCAGTCCATTTTGTTTATATTTTAACAAATTGTAATAGGTTTGTAAATTCTTATGTAAAAAAAAAGGGATTCCCCCCATAGGAATCCCTTTTTTTCTTGAAAAATCTAATTATTCAAATGTCTTTTCCCAAGCTGCTATACGTTCATCAATAATCGCCTGCCCACCGGAGTTTAGGTAATCCTTTAATCCACCATCAAACACAGAGTCAAATTGATCCACAGGTACAACTAAAGATTGAGTTAACAATACGTTACGTTTTTCACTAAGTGCAGGTCCCATGCCTGATTCAGAAGTGATTTCTCCAACATTAACATTTGTACCAAATCTACCATCTTTAAGACTGTATTCATAGGCCTGTTCAATATATTTTGCATCCACGCCTACATAGCTAAGAGCCATAGATTTTACAGTTAATTCTGGATCGCCTAGGTTTAGACCATTAATCGTTATTGTATAGTCAATATTACTTGGAGAGTTCATGATTTTTTCTCCTGATGCAGCTATTGTCTTTATAGCACCATCTGGCATTTTTTCATGAGTAACTCCCTCTTCACCAATCTGTAAGAACATACGGTTTTCTAGTTTACTAACCCAATCTAGATATAATAAAGAAGCAAGAGGTTCCTCATTAGTAGCTGGGAAGAAAACTTTACGGTCAATAGGACCTGGTAAGAACTTCTTATATGTACCTGCGTCATTCTTAAAAGGCATAACTGCTATGTATTCTGCATCTTCTCCAACCAATCTCTTTAAGTTGTTACTAATACTATCTTCGCCATTACGATAAGGATAATCCCAGTTATGCATAAAAGCACCAACAAAACCAGATTTCATCATATTGTCTTCTGTCGTATCACCAGAACCATAAAGTGCAAAATCTTTCCAAATTAGTCCTTCATTATACCACTCATTTAATTTTTTAATTCCTTCTTTGTATCCAGGAAATAATAATTTTCTATCATCAAATCCAAGAGTGTAATGCTCTTTATCAGTAAGTGCATCAGGAACAAAAGAAGCTAATAAATGATCTGCTCTCCAACCTACGTCAAAGCTTATAGAAAATGGAACCATTTTATCTGCATCTGCTCCAAGAAGAAGTTCTGCATTATCTTGAAATGCTTGTAGCATCGCTTCAAATTCTTCAAGAGTTGTTGGCTCAGCAATATTTAATTTTTTCAACCAATCTTCACGTACAAAAGTGTTAATACGTGCTGAATTTGCTAGTCGAGCCTCAAGAGCCCAAATCGTACCATCTTCAGGATCTTTATCCCAATAAATATTTGTTTCAGTTAACCAATCCCATAAGTTTGGAAGTATATCCTTATTTTCGTCTACATAAGTACTTAGATCTGTTACACCACCCATATTTGCATAAGTTTGAATGGTTGGATAATCATAAGTAACACAGATATCCGGTGCATCTCCCGCTGCAAGTAGGTTATTAAGTTGTTCAACTTCAGTCCAACGTGGTACAGGCACAAAAGTAACCTCTACATTGTGATCACGAAGCATTCCCTCTTTGATGTAATCTGTGTAGAAATTGTCTTCTGGAGTGGATCCACCATCATTACCACGGTCAAATATCTCTACTGTAATTTTTCTTGTCTCCACAAATTTACCGTCTACAATTTCTGCTTTTTCCGTTTCAGCAACTGTAGTCTCTGTACCACTTGCAGCCTTAGTTGTGGTTTGAGTTTCAGAAGAATTACCCTTGTTGCCACATGCTGTAAAAGCTGCTGTTAACATTACACATACTGACAAAATCGAAAGTATCTTTTTCATAATAAAAACCTCCTTTTATTATTATATAATTTGACACATTGCGTCCATAAATAATATAACCCTATTTCTTATTATTCCTTAATAGCACCTAAAGTCACACCTGAAATAAAGTATTTTTGTAGCCAAGGATACACTAGCAGTATTGGTATCGTAGCAATCATAACAGATGCTGCTTTTAGGGTTTGTGACATGCCTGGTTGCGTAAACCCTTCTTGAGTAGCCACCTCAACTTGCATAACGTTATTCAAGATGTTATACAGAAGAAGCTGAATCGGATAATAATGTCTGTCATTCATATACATTAATGCATCTGAAAATCCATTCCAACGACCTACTGCATAGAAAAGAGTCAATGTAGCAAGGACTGGTTTCGATAAAGGAAGATATAGCTTAATCAATATTTTAATAAAGCTAGCACCATCTATTTGAGCAGATTCCCTTAAACTATCTGGGATTCCATAGAAGAAATTTCGCATTATTATCATATTAAATACACTTAAGCATCCTGGAAGAATCAATACCAGTGGTTGGTTTAGTAAGTCTAAATCTTTAAGAAGTAGATAATTAGGTATCGTACCTGCATTAAAATACATGGTAAGGATAATTACTGTATTAATAAATTTTTTACCCTTAAGCTTATCGTAGATAAATGGATAAGCACATATAATTGTCATAAATAAAGATAGTGAAGTACTAATAATTGTCAAAATTCCAGTCCATGCAAGGGACCATATGTATTTAGAATCGTTAAGTACCGTTTTATATGCATCCAGATTCCATCCTATCGGTATTAACATAACTTCATTTTTTATTAACGCCTCTGCTGAACTAACTGATTGTGAGAAAACATTTAGTAATGGCAAAAGACAAATCAAAATAAACAAAAAACATACAAAAGCAATCACCCAATCGCCTATTTTCGTGGTTCGTGATTCTATCATGATTGATACCCCCCTTTCTTTTTTACCAAATACCACGTTCACCGAACTTTTTAGCAATAGAGTTGGCTATAGCTAAGAAAATTACACAAATTACAGATTGGAAAAGACCAACCGCTGTGGTTAAAGAAAATTGTAAGCCTCTTACGCCATAATTATATACAAAGATAGATATAACGTTTGACACACCACTAACTAGCTTGTTACCAAGAGAGTATGGACGGTCAAACTCACTTCCCAATATTCTTCCAAGACTCATAATAAGAAGTATAACGATAGTAGGTCGAAGCCCTGGTAATGTAATATGCCACATTTTTTTGAGTCGTCCTGCTCCGTCAATAGCTGCTGCTTCATATAATTCAGGATTAATTCCTGTTATTGCTGCCAAATAAATAATTGTATTCCAACCAGCACTTTGCCAAATTCCTAGGAATATGTAGGTCCATACCCAGTGATTCGGATCGTTAAGAAATGGAATAGAATCCTGACCAAATCGATTTAAGAAAATGTTTACCAAACCATTTGTAGGTGCTAATAGCTGCAATGCCAAACCTGAAATAATAATCCACGATAAGAAATGCGGCATATACACTATTGTCTGGGTAATACGTTTAAACTTTTTAAATTTCAACTCATTGATTAATAAAGCTAAAATAATCGGAGCTGGAAAGCCTACTACTAAATCTAGAAAATTTAGTAACACAGTGTTTCGTAAAGCATAAAGAAAATCACGATTTGAAAATGCTTTTATAAAATATTCAAATCCATAATTGTCTGCCCACTCCATCTCCCATATACTTTCAACAATGCTATAATTTTTAAAAGCAATCTGAGTATATGCCATAGGTATATATCTGAAAATCACAAAATATACCAAAGGAAGCAATAATAATAAATAAAGTGTCCAATATCGCTTTATATAATTAATGGCTTTCTGAAATTTAATGGAGAATTGATTTGTCCTAGTAGATTCCATTTTTGCACCTCTCTCTATAAGTCTTATTTCTTTTAAAGCATTACACTTTGTACAACTTTCCCTCTTATTTGATTACATTATATAGCACTATGCCCTTTATTGCTCCTTAATTATTGCTTTGTATTAATCATATATTGCTATTTTTTGTATATTTTGCTTGTAATTTTCCCACTTTATCTTTATAATTCAATTAAAAACAACAGTCTAAAACTTAATTTTCCACTCTAACTCTGTGTTTTTATATATAAAGACATGGTTTTTTCGAAACAAAACATACAATTTAAACAATATCATTGTTCTCTTTTGTAGGACATTCTTTTAACGATATTTGACATTTTAAATATTTGCACTCAAAAGATTGGTGAAGAAAGGATATTATATGATTGAAATACTAAATGGAACTAGAGAAACCGTTGCATACAATGATAACCTTGGAATTAGACTCTATCTTAATAATGAATCCGAGGACTATCCCGTGCATTGGCATACCGCTGTAGAGGTTATTATGCCACTCAAGAACTGTTACACTGTAGTAATTAATGATATCAAGTATATCTTGTCTACAGGAGATATCCTAATCCTTCCTTCTGGGGAATTGCATGAACTCTTTGCACCCGAAGAAGGAGAGCGAATTATTTTTCAATTTGATTACTCTCTACTAAACCAATTAAATGGTTTTGATTCCACATTCCATTTATTTCACCCATGTATTGTTCTAACACCTGACGAATACGGTGATATTCATAGTACTTTAAAACAACTCCTACTTAACATAAAAGAAGAATATTTTAGTTCTTCACTTTTAAAAGAAGCTTCTAGCTATTCTATGTTAATAGAATTCTTCGTTATTTTAGGTCGATGCTATATGAATAACGAAAATCGTTTTCCTAATGTGAAAAGCCAAAAACAGCATATATATATAGATAAGTTTCTACAAGTATGTAACTACATGAACGAACATTGCACGGAAGATATTAATGTAGATACCTTAGCTTCACTTGCTGGATTTAGCACCTTTCATTTTTCAAGATTATTCAAACAATTTACCGGTATGACCTATTATAATTATTTAAATAAACATAGAATTATGCATGCAGAAAAGCTTTTAATCGATCCCAATATCTCTGTAACAGAGGTGGCAATGCGCTCTGGATTTACAAGCCTTTCTACTTTTAACAGACTCTTTAAACAACAGAAAAAATGCACTCCAACAGAATACAAAAATCTTCACGGAATGCATACCAGCAAATCTGTTCACGATTAATTTATTAGTGAACGCAAATACGCTTTGTTGCCAAATGCCATGGAATAGATAACAAAACACATTGTACTATCGTAAAGAAATATATAAAATGAGAATACAAAAAAGAGTCAAATATGATGAAGGAGATAATTCATGAGCAAAAAAAATCTTTTCAATGACAATTGGTTTTTTTCAAAACAAGCAGTTCATACTTCCTATGAAAAAATGATTGATCATTCTATTCTTTGGTCAGCAGTAAGCCTACCACATGACTGGCTTATTTATGACACAAATAATTTGTACGAGACAAGTGACGGATGGTACCGCAAATATTTTGAGATATCTGATGTTTTACCTGCTAATCGACATTCCCTACGTTTTGAAGGTGTTTACATGAATTCTACCCTCTATATTAATGGAGAAGTTGTAGGAACTTGGAAATACGGTTATTCTACCTTCGAATTTGATATTACTGACTATTTAAAAGTTGGTACAAACGAAATCATGGTGCAAGTGATTCATGAAGCACCAAATTCACGCTGGTATTCTGGTGCAGGTATTTATCGTAATGTTTGGTTAAAAACATATTCTGAGACCCATCTAGTTTCCGACGGGATTTATATTTCTACTAAAAAAAGTGAAAATGAGTGGCTTGTGGATGTAACAACAGAAGTTTCACATAGTTCACATACAGCTTCTTCAAACTTAAAAGTACGTCAAACCATTTTAGATAATAAAAAAAATTTGATTACTCATTCTGAAACCACGGTTATTTCTAATTCTCTTAAAAATGAAATTAAGAACTACTCAACTATTTTAACGGTTTCAAATCCCAACCTGTGGGATATAAAATCTCCTACACTATATTATCTACAAACTCAACTTCTATTAAATGAACAAGTTATTGATGAAGAGATACAAACCTTTGGTTTTCGTACGTTAGAATTTAACAGCCAAGAAGGTTTCTTTTTGAATGATACTTATGTTAAACTCTATGGCGTTTGCCAACATCATGATTTAGGTTGTCTTGGTGCTGCTGTAAATAAAGTAGCTTTAAAAAGGCAACTTGTCCTACTACAAGAAATGGGAGTTAATGCAATTCGTACCTCTCACAACATGCCTGCTGTTGAACTCATGGAATTGGCAGATGAAATGGGGATTCTAATCGTTTCTGAAGCATTTGATATGTGGGAAAGAAAAAAGACTAGCTATGATTATGCAAGATTTTTCCCTGAATGGGTAGACAAAGATGTTGCTAGCTGGATTCGTCGAGACAGGAATTGCCCAAGTATCATTATGTGGAGTATTGGAAATGAAATCTATGATACTCATGCAGATGAACGAGGACAAGAAGTAACCAGAATTCTCCGTGACCTAGTTTTAGAACATGATCCAAAAGGCAATGCTCCTATTACCATTGGCTCTAATTTTATGCCTTGGGAAAATGCTCAAAAATGTGCTGACATTTTAAAATATGCTGGATATAATTATGCCGAAAGATATTATGACAAACACCATGCCGAACATCCAGATTGGATTATCTATGGAAGTGAAACAGCTTCTACGGTTCAAAGCAGGGGGATTTATCATTTTCCTCTAGCACAATCTGTTTTAGCTGATGATGATGAACAGTGCTCTTCTCTTGGAAACAGTTCCACTAGTTGGGGTGCAAAAAATACAGAGAGTTGTATTATTGATGATCGCAATGCCACCTTTTCGCTAGGCCAATTTATTTGGACCGGATTTGATTATATTGGGGAACCAACACCTTATCACACCAAGAATTCTTATTTTGGACAAATTGATACCGCTGGATTCAAAAAAGATTCTTTCTATATTTATCAAGCTGAATGGACTAATTACAAGGATAACCCTATGATTCACATTTTTCCTTATTGGGATTTTTCGAAGGGACAATTAATCGACATTAGAGTTTGCTCTAATGCACCTAGGATTGAACTATTTTTTAATGATATCTCTCAAGGTAGTTTTGATATTGATCATGCACATGGCAACAAACTATTAGGAGAATGGCGACTTTCTTATGAGGAAGGAACACTTCGTGCAGTCGCATATGATGAAAATGGAACAATTATTGCTGAGGAAATTAGAACTTCTTTCACCGATGCCACTTCTCTTCTATTGAGACCTGATAAAACTCAACTTTTAGCTAATGGAAGTGACCTAATCTTTGTGGAAATATCTGCGAAAGATATTAATGGCAATCCTGTCGAAAACGCAAATAACAGGGTTCATGTCACTGTAAACGGACCTGCTTGCCTAGTTGGTCTTGATAATGGAGATAGCACCGATTATGAGCAGTATAAAAGCAATAGTCGAAGAATGTTTAGCGGAAAACTACTGGCTGCTGTTTCGAGTACTTTTGATTCGGGAGAAATTACTCTTAGAGTAAGCTCTGACGGAATGGAAACTCAAGAAATAAAATTCCAGTCTTTAGATGCTAAAATTATAGATGGAAGTTCTGAACCGATTTCGTATCCAGAAAGCAAATCAATTGCTGAAATTCCTATTAGAAAACTAGAAATCATTAGCCCAGATGGAAATAGATTGAACAAAGAAACACCTACCTTAACTGCTAGCGTAGTATTACATCCAAGTACTTCTACTTACGAAGATATCGAGTGGAGAATAACGAATGTAGCAGGAATTGATACGAATATTGCTTCTATTGAAAGGGAGTCAGATGGTAAATCCGTTAAAATAACTGCACTTGGGGATGGTATTGTATACCTTCGTTGTTCCGCTAAAAATGGCAGAGAAAAGGTACAACTATATTCTCTTATGGAGTTTTATATTTCTGATATAGGTGATGCTCATTTGGATCCATATGAATTTATTTCAGCTGGTCTTTATTCTAATGGAAGTAATAACTTAACAAATGGAAATGATAGAGGGGTCGCTACTGCCAGAGACAGTGAAAGCACTATAAGTTTTGAAAGACTAAACTTTGGAGATTTTGGCTCAGATGAAATCACACTTCCAATCTTTGCATTAGATGGTGGGGAAGTTCCCATTGAAATCTGGGAAGGAATACCAAAAGAAAAGAATTCAATCTTATTAACAAAAGTTATCTACAGCAAACCTTCGATATGGAACACTTATCAACAAGAAAGCTATCAATTACCGAAAAGACTTAAAGGTATTACTACTTTAAGTTTTGTAGTAAATCAAAAGATTCATATAAAAGGATTTACTTTCAAAAAATATGAGAAAGCTTTTGAAAAACAAAATATACTGGAGTACGACAATATCTATGGAGATAGTTTTACCCTAACTAATTCTACAATTGAAGACATTGGCAATAACGTTTCTATTGTCTTTGATCATATGGACTTTGGTGAAAATGGTTTTACTAAGCTTGCAATATGTGGGCACTCTCCTCTTGATAAAAATACAATCCAGATTCGTTTTACTGGAAAAAATGAGGATAGCCAACAGTTAATTGAGTTTACATATTCTGATGATTATGTGGAACGAGAATTTCTACTAACACCTATAACAGGCATGAGTAAAGTCACCTTTGTATTCCTTCCAGGTTGTCAATTTGATTTTAAATGGTTTCAATTTTTACCTTGACATTTTAAAATAAGCTCTTTATAATAAATGCAAATGCGAATCATTTGCATTTATTATTGTTTTGGAGGAATTATATGAAAAAATTTATAAATATACTTTTAATTACTAGCCTAGCTTTAATTTTACTTGTAGGATGTAATTCTACATCTGCTACTCCTGAAGATGATAACAAACCAACTGTGTATACAAGCTTTTACCCTATGTATGATTTTGCAACAAAAATTGCTGGAGATAAAGCTGTAGTGATAAACATGGTTCCTTCTGGGATCGAACCTCATGATTGGGAGCCTTCTGCTGCCGATATTACAGGCCTTGAAAAGGCAAATCTCTTCATTTATAACGGACTATCTTTGGAACATTGGGTTAATGATGTTATAAATTCTCTCGAAAACAAGAATTTGTTGGTTATTGAAGCGTCTAAAGGGACAGTTCAAATAGAAGAAGATCACGAACATGAGGAAGATACCCATAGCCATGATAACGAATTTGATTCTCATGTTTGGCTCAATCCAATGTATGCCAAATTAGAACTTGAAAACATCAAGGACGGCTTTATTCAAGCAGATCCCGATAATAGTGAATATTATGAAGCTAATTACAAAAAATACGCTGCAGAATTTGACATACTTGATAAAGAATTTAGAGATACTATTTCACCTTTATCAAATAAAGACATTATTGTTTCACATGCTGCTTTTGAACATTTATGTAAAGCCTATGGTTTGAATCAAATTGCAATCGAAGGTTTCGCTTCACATTCCGAACCTGATTCAGCCAGAATGAAAGAAATTATTGATTTCGGTAAGGAGCACAATATTAAAATTGTCTTTTATGAAGAACTTGTAAGTCCAGAAGTAGCCAATACTATAGCAGATGCCATTGGTGCTAAGACTGACATCCTTAATTCTTTAGAAGGGTTGAGTCAAGAAAAAAACTCGTCTGGAGATGAATATTTCTCTATTATGAGGCAAAACCTAAAAGCGATCAAATCTGCCCTTGAATAGTTTAT
>CAYYVJ010000009.1:0-25461 GCA_964475115.1 uncultured Lachnospiraceae bacterium | reverse complement strand
AAAATAAGGCGTTTCTTTTTTGATTATCTTTCTTATTTATTTCATCATAATAATTCCAGCCATTAATCCACGCTTACCTTTTTGCCCTCTATGAGAAAAAAATAAGTCTTGATTACATTTTGTACATAGATTGGATATTTCTATATTTTCTTCTTTTACTCCTTCTTTTATCACATTATATTTATTTATTTTCCATAAATCAAAATGATATTTTTCTCCCTTTACTTCCATAAATTCAACATAATCCGGATTGCTGTCTTTAAATATTTTTGCAACATCTTCATCTACTTCAAAACATTTTTGCTCTAATGACGGGCCAATTACAACTTTTATATCTTTTGCATTTGAATTAAAATCCAAGACAAACTTCCTAACCATCTTACCTGCAATATTGCCCACCGTTCCTCTCCAGCCTGCATGCCCCATTCCAATCACTTTATTAACAGGGTCATAGAAATAAACTGGTGTACAATCTGCATGAACCGTCGTTAAAGCCAAGTTTTTTTTATCTGTTATTAAACCATCTATCTCTTTATATAATTTCTCTTTCTCAAACACATTTCCATTATACTCTTCTGTTATATACTTTATATTGGTTGAATGAGTTTGATATGTCTTTACAATTTTATCTATGTCTATAGAAAGATTTTCCGATAATATCTTATAATTCTTTACCACATCCTCTTTACAATCTTCTGTAGTAAGTCCTAGATTCATAGAAGCATATGGTCCTTGACTAACACCACCCACCCTTGTTGTAAAGCAATGAAACAAATCACTATAATGTTCTAAAGAGGGAAAAGTTATATATTTAAAGTTGTTTTTTTCATTCAATGTATACATTTTATATCCTCCATATTAAAATTATAAGATAAAAATAAGGAAAGCTCAAGCTCATCTCTCTTTAAATAGTCTAGTTTCATAAATCTCCTATTGATTAATACTATCGTTATTGTTAAAATAATTATTAATAAATTTAATAGGGGGACGAATATATAAAAAAAATAAACGATACAAGCAAAAAAGCATATACAATGCTTACCATTTTTTCGCTTTCATTAATTTTCTTTGGTTTCTTATTTGATAGCCCAAGCAATATTCTTTATGGACTGATTAAAATCATTAAATACTCTGATTTACTTATCACTGATTATATCGCAATAGCTGGCATTGGTACATCCTTTGTTAATTCAGGAATATTAGCACTTATAAGTGTTTTATTCTTTTATTTCTATAAAATAAATATAGGTGGTTATGGAATTGCCACCGTCTTTTTAATGGCAGGATTCTCTCTCTTTGGAAAAAACGTCTTTAATATCTGGTTTATTATAGTGGGTGTATTTCTCTATGCTAAAGTAAAAAAAGAGGATTTTTCAGACTATATTTATGTTGCCTTATTAGGTAGTAGTATGGGACCAACTATTACAGAGCTACTATTCATAATAGATCAACCTCTATGGTTCAGAATTATTCTAACTGTTACCACTGGTCTTGGAATAGGTTTCATACTTCCTCCACTCGCAAATCACATGAAAGTGCTTCATAAAGGCTATAACCTTTACAACATCGGCTTTACAGCCGGAATTATTTCTACAATCTTTGTTTCATTATCTAGGTCTTATGGCTATATCGTAAAAAGTAATATGACATGGAGTTCTGGAAATAATTTAGTACTTTTCATCTACTTGTTTGTTCTTTTTACAGCATTTATTGTTACTGGCTTTTATCTAAATAGATTTTCTTTTCATGGAATAAAAAACATTATAAAACTATCCGGTAGGCTCCCCAGTGATTTTGTTTCTACGGAAGGGCTTGCTCCCACTTTAATCAATATGGGCTTAAACGGGTTCTTAGCATTATTCTATATTCTACTGGTCGGAGGCCCTTTAAATGGACCAACCGTCGGAGGCATTTTAACCATCTCAGGTTTTGGTGCATTTGGTAAACATCCTAAAAATATAGCGCCAATTCTTATAGGTGTTATGATAGGTAGTGTCACAAAAATATGGAATATCAATGACCCCGCTATATTAATTGCAGCCTTATTTGGAACAGCTCTCGCACCAATCGCAGGAGAATACGGATGGAAATACGGAATTATAGCTGGATTTATTAATTCATCTGTTGTATTAAATGTAGGGACTCTACACGGAGGCATGAATCTATATAATACAGGTTTTTCAGCAGGAATTGTAGCTGCAGTCATGATCCCAATGATTGAAGCTTTCAAAAAATCAAAGACTGAAGAATAAAATAGAAAGAGTTATAATAAAAATTGGAGGTTCAATAAAACTCTGTTACCTTTATCCAATCTCCAACATTGGCTCTTAGAATTAGTGGAGTTGGATTTTTACATCCACTTATAACATCGTTAGCCTGTTCAAGAGGAAGAAAAAAGTCTACACTTATGCTAGACTTTTTCAATGATCTTCTTATTAAGATATCATAGCTTTTGCAAAGAATTTAGGAAGATGAAAATCTGGAGTTGGATTATCAATCGGTGAATAACTCCCATAATGCTGTATTGCAGGCTCGTCACTTGTCTTATAGAAATTACAGGTAAAAGAATCTCCTTTTCTTAAAGGCTCGATCTGATACAGATCACATACAAGCTCCATAGGAATTTTTAATAACACATTCCAAGAATTCTCTTCTATTTTCGCTTCACTTATAGCTTTAAAAGAGGTAAGTTCCTTTAGTTTTTTCGTTTGATACCTCTACCTGGACCAAATCCATTTAACAAGGCACTATTTGCATTCACTTCAAAATTCAAATAACCTTTTTCCAAATCTTCTGGTGCAAAGTTTAGAAATGCTTCTAGACAACTATCTTTGTATACTGGACACTCTTTAAGCTGCTCTATTTTTTTTATTGTATGCACTTGATAAATTCTAAACACCTCTTCTCTTATAAAGTAAAATCAAACTTATTTATTACTATTTAATTCAGATAGAGCTTCTTCATCTGCTACAACAATTAGATTTTTATGCATTTGTAAAATAGAAGCTGGTACTTTTGGAGTAATCGGTCCAGTTAAAGCTTCCTTTATCGCTTTTGCTTTACTTTTTCCATTTGCAACTAACAAAACAGTCTTGGCATCCATTATTGTTTTTATTCCCATGGTATATGCAGAAGTCGGCATAACTTCACCTTCTTCAAACAATCTTGAATTTGCATCAATTGTACTTTGAGCTAATACTTCAATATGCGTACCCTTCGTGAAAAAATCGGCTGGTTCATTAAATCCGATATGCCCATTGTTTCCTATGCCTAATAATTGTAAATCAACGCCACTTAAATCTTTTAGAGCATTATCATATCTATCGCATTCAATTTCCATATTCTCTTCTAATCCATTAGGAACATTTGTATTTTCTTTTTTAATATTTACATGATCAAATAAATTTGTATTCATAAAGTAACGATAGCTTTGTTTGTTTTCAGGGCTAAGTCCTTTATACTCATCTAAATTAAAGGTCTTTATTTCACTAAAATCAATATCTCCATTTTTATATCCATCTATAAGGTTTTCATAAATCCCTATGGGAGTACTTCCTGTTGACAAGCCTAGAACACTATTTGGATTCAAAATAATTTGTGCCGAAATGATTCCTGCTGCTTTTCTACTCATTTCTTCATAATTCTTTGTTTGATACAATTTCATGTTAATATCCTCCTACTTAATTCTTCCATTGTTAAAATAATAACTTTATTTCTTTATCATAATATCATTAATATTCTTAAGATACAATATAAATTCGTTTCACATATTCATTGATTTTTTTCGCTAAAACCATTAGAATTAGTAATATCTTAGTAATATCAAGTGATTTGAATTATTTTACTATTATAGAGGAAAATAAGGAGACAAACCATGATTATTAAAAATGCTAGTGTTTTTTCTGAAGAAGGATATTTTAATAAAAAAGATATTTATATTAATGGAGACAAAATTGTCCAAAATGATACAAGTAACACAGATGTTTTAGATGCAGAAGGATTGTATGCCATTCCAGGTCTTATTGATTTACATTTTCACGGTTGTGTAGGACATGACTTCTGTGATGGAACCCATGAAGCAACTCAAGCTATTGCAGATTATCAGGCGAGTAATGGTATTACTAGTATTGCACCTGCAACGATGACTCTAAATGAAGAGGAACTTTCAAAGATATTTGCATCTGCTGGAAGCTATAAAAGTGATTGTGGAGCTGACCTTGTAGGAATACATATGGAAGGACCATATTTATCTGTAGCAAAAAAAGGGGCACAGAATGCTAACTATATTATTCAACCTAACCTAGAACATTTTCATAAAATGAACAAAATTTCTGGTGGTTTAATAAAACTAGTATCCATTGCCCCCGAAGAAGACGGAGCCATAGAATTTATAGATGCTGTGAAGGAAGAAGTTGTAATATCACTTGCACACACTACTGCCGATTATGCTACTGCTACTAAAGCACTAGAACATGGTGCATCGCATGTGACTCATTTATATAATGCTATGCCTCCTTTCAATCACCGTGAACCTAGCGTAGTAGGAGCTGCTTTTGACAAAAAGAATTGTTATGTAGAACTTATTTGCGATGGAGTTCACATACATCCTTCTGTTATACGAGCTTCTTTCCAACTTTTTGGAGAAGATAGAGTCCTTTTAGTTAGCGATAGTATGATGGCAACCGGATTGGAAGATGGTGATTACAGCCTTGGCGGACAAGCAGTACATGTTGTAGGTAATAGAGCCACATTAAAAGATGGAACAATCGCTGGTTCTGCTACAAACCTTATGAAGTGTATGCAACTCGCTATCTCCTTTGGAATCCCATTTGAGGCTGCAGTAAAAGCCGCTTCTGTTAATCCAGCTAAACAGTTAGGTATCTACAAAAATTATGGAAGTATTACTCCAGAAAAATATGCCAACATTGTTTTATTAGATAAAGATTATAATCTAAAGCATGTTATCCTAAAAGGAAAACTACTAAAATAATTATTTTCTTATCGTTGGAGAAGAAAAAGCTAGCACCAAGACTTCCATCTTGGTGCTAGCTTTTTATGTAATCTCTTTTACTCAGACTTTTTCATAGATGAAGAAATAGTTGGCTTAACTGTTTCTTTTTTAGCCTTTTTCTTCTTTTTATCATCTTTTCTGATGCTTTTATCTCCCATTTCAATACCACCTTTTCAAATTATTAAGTAATGGCTATTATTTCTTTATAAATGTTCCTTCTTCAAGTTCTCTAAAGGCTTCATTCAACTCTTCTCTTGTATTCATGACAATTGGTCCTCCCCAAGCAATAGATTCACCAAGAGGCTTTGCAGAGAATAGAAAGAATCTAATTCCATTTTTTCCCGTCTTCACTTTAAATTCATTACCTGAATCAAAGAGAATAGCTCTTTTACATTCCATGAGATTGTCGCCTTCTCCAAAGCTACCTTCTCCTTCAACAATATAAATAAATAGGTTATCCTCAGGATCTGTTTTAAGGGACCATTCTGCCCCATGTTCCATTTGAACATCTAAATATATCATCTTTACATAATCACCATATATGGAGCTTGTATTGCCTTTATAATCCCCAGAAATCACTCTAACTGTAGTTCCTACTTCTTCAACCACTGGAACCATTTCTTCTCTAATATCACAATATTGTGGTTTAGTCATTTTATCTTGTTTTGGAAGATTAAGCCATAACTGTCCACCTAGCATTCGTTCTGACTCCAGTGGCATTTCTTGATGAAGAATTCCACTTCCAGCAGTCATCCATTGACAACATCCATCGTTAATATAACCCACATTTCCCATACTATCGCTATGTTCCATTGTTCCTTTTATTAAATATGTTATTGTTTCAATACCTCTGTGAGGATGCCATGGAAATCCTTTTATATAATCGTTAGGATCTACGGAATCAAATGCATCAAACATTAAAAACGGGTCAAAATCCTCTACATCCCTATGTCCAATTACTCTAACTAAATTTACTCCTGCACCATCAACTGTCCTATTTCCCGTAACAATCTTTTTGATTTCTCTGGTCATTTTAAGTCACCTCGCACCTTTCATGGATTAATTAAGAAATGAAACTCTTTTATTTTATACAGTGATAGTATAATGAGATTATAGAGTAAAAAGAGTAAAACTTCAACCTTATTCTAAGAGATATTATTCCTCAAAAAACATGCATAAAAAGAGTGGGGTTATCCCCACTCTTTGCTTATGATAGCATTAACTTTTCTAAATCTAAAGGTTCAATTCTTTCATTTCCTTTATAGGCTCTCATATTTCCACCTGATATTTCATCAATAAGAGCGATATGCTTATCTTCTCCTACTCTACCAAACTCAAATTTTATATCATATAGCTCGAGTCCTCTTGCTCCTAATTCATCTTTAACCACTTGGCCAATTTGTTTCGTTAATTCTTTCAGAATCTTATATTCCTCTTTTGATAGTATTCCCAACATATCTAGAGCATCTTCAGTAATAGGAGGGTCATTTCTATTATCATCTTTTAGCGTCACTTCAACAAAAGCATCTAATTCTTGCCCTTCTGTTGCATACATTCCATATCGCTTCATAAAACTTCCTACTGCACGATAACGACAGATCACTTCAATTCCTTTACCAAAAACAGTAGCTTTTTTTACTGTCATAGTACTTTCTTCAATATCAGAATCAACGTAATGAGTAGGTATACCTCGCTCATTTAATTTTTCAAAAAAGAATTTTGTTAATTTAAGACCAGCTTTTCCTACACCTTCAATGGTTAACCCTACCGTGTTGGCACCCGGATCAAATACGCCATTTTCACCAGTTACATCATCCTTAAATTTCAAAAGGCATTTCTCGCTATCCAATTCATATACATCCTTTGTTTTTCCTTGATAAAGTAATTTCATAAAATCAATCCTCTCATTTCATAGGTTGCTTACTGTTTACATGTTTTGTACACATATAAAAATACAGAAGTTTCAGCCAAATGTCAATTCTTTTCTAAAACAGAATATAGATTCTTACTATAATGATGCTTTTGTCATATCACCAAGCTTTACTTGTCCAAATCAGTACATATACCCTTCTATTACTGTATACAGTTAAATGCTGATCCATGGTCTAACGAGCACACCTTCTCCGCTTAGCTCTTCTTTTAATTCCTTAACTGAATAATTTCTATCCATTCGCGGGGAATAAAGCATAGAGCTGATAATTGCAGCGGATGCTTCTGTCTCTTTAAATATTTCTGTTAAATGTTCTGGTTTTCCAGCTCCTCCAGAAGCAATAACAGGTACATTAACAGCATTTGCAACCAAAGCGGTAATCTCTTTCTCAAAACCAACATGAGTACCATCATTGTCAATACTATTTACGCAGATTTCACCCGCACCAAGGCTCTCCCCTTTTTTTACCCATTCAAGAGCATCCATTCCTGTAAATACTCTGGCTCCATCAATGGCAACTTCATATCCACTAGGAATCTTTATGGATTTTTCTACTTTTTTCACTTGAGTACTTAGTACGATACATTGGCTGCCAAAAGCATTGGCGCCTTCTCTAATAAGGTTAGGATTACGAACAGCCATAGAATCAATGCTTATCTTTTCTGCCCCAGCTTTTAAAACTTCATACATGTCATCTAATGATTTGATTCCGCCACCTACAGTAAAAGGAACAAATACACTTTTTGCCACTTTCTTTACCATCTCTAGATCAATCTTTCGTTTGTCTGAGCTTGCTGTTATATCGTAAAATATAATCTCATCTATTTGATCCTTATATACTTTACAAGCGATTTCTTCCGCTCTTCCAATGTCGATATTGTCCTGAAATTGAAGGGCTTTTGTAACATATCCATTTTTCACATCAAAGCAAGCAATTAATCTCTTTGTTAACATATATCACCCTCCTGACTGGCAAAATTCTTTAATAGTTTCAATCCAACCTCTCCACTTTTTTCTAAGTGAAACTGAGTAGCCATTATATTCTTGTACTTAACCATCGAACAAAATTCACTTCCATATTCAGTAGTTCCCATAATAACATCCTCTTTGTCTGGTGTTACATAATAAGAATTTACAAAATAAAAGTATTCTGAACTAGAAAGACCAGAAAGAATGGGATCATCAACTTTAAAATCCACTTTATTCCATCCCATTTGCGGCACACGCACTTGCTCTTTCGAAAACTTCTTAACTTTACCAGGTATCCAAGAAAGACATTTTGTATCTTCTTCTTCACTATAATCAAAAAGAATTTGTAATCCCACGCAGATACCTAAAAATGGAATTCCCTCTTTATTTACTCTTTCATCTAATATATCAATGAGGTCTAGCTCTTTTAATGACTCCATCGTAGCTCCTGCTGACCCTACTCCCGGTAATATAAGGGCAGACATTTGTTTTATCTGTTCTTTTGTAGACACTAATTCTGCATTTATACCGTTGCTAACAAGGGCATTTAAAACGCTTGGTCCATTCCCTGCTTTATAGTCGATAATCCCAACCTTATGTATTCTCATCATGAATCCCCTTTCTGGTTCTTGTTCGTTCTATTATAACCTATTTTCTCACTTTACTCTAGTACTGTTTTACTCTAACGCAGTTTTTAATTTTTTATTATTAATTTTCATAGGTCTTAAGTATTCCTTCTGCAACGGTTCGTTTTGTAGAACGAGTATCCATTGCATGTTTTTCTATATATTTATGGGCTTCCGGTTCACTCATCCCATAATAAGACATTAGAATACTTTTGGCACGGTCTACAATTCGTATCTCCTCAATCTTTTTCATAAGCTTGCTATTTTCATCTTGCAACGCTTTCATTTTACCTAATGTGGCCTTTGCAAGCTTAAGGGCACTCCAAAATAATTGTTTAGCAAGAGGTTTCGATACTGTTATAACACCATATTCTTCTACAATCGCTGAAATCTCTTCAAAATATTCACTTTTCACACAAAGAATCACCTGACATATGCCACTTGTAGCAATTTGCTTTGATAGATTTTCTCCTGTTTCATCTTGTAAAGGTGCATTAATTATGCATAAATCGAAGTCTTTCTCTAATAAGAGTCTTCTTGCTTCGCCACAGGTCTTTACAGAGACAACGATATCACAGGAAATTGACTTTACCATTTCAACAAAAAAATCTGCACTTTTTTCTGAATAGGATACTATTAAAGCACTTTCCAAATAAATCGCCACCTTTCATCTATACCTCTACACGCTCTACAAAATTCTATATTATTCTAAAGTACATTTCTTTATAAAATTCGTTTTTATCTTTACTTTCTTCAAATGCCTTTAACTCTTCTTTTTTTAAGGAAATATACTTCGTCATGGTTTCATGACAAAAGGTGTTTTTTATCAATATACTATTTTGTGCCAACTCGATTGCTTCTTCCATACTACTTGGTATGGATGTAAGACCATTTAAAGTTATTTCATCCACCTTATTCAAATCAACATTAATAGATGGGGGTAGGATAAGTTCCTTTTCTATTCCGTCAAGTCCGGCAGTAATAATTAGAGCAAATGCCATATATGGATTAATAGAAGGATCAGGAGAACGTAATTCCATTCTCACTCTTTCTTTCTGAGTTACTGAAGGAATCCGAATAAGTTGTGACCTATTCTGATGGGACCATGTTATATATTTAGGTGCACCGTGTTTACCTAATCTATCATAGGAATTTATAACTGGATTCAAAAATAATGTAATTTCAGGAATCTTTTCTAAAATACCAGAAATAAACCCTTCTGCTGATTTCGAAAGTTTTTTATCGGTATCCTTGAAAATGTTAAAACCATTTTGAGAAAGAGAAAGATTAATATTCAGGCCACTTCCTCTTTCCTCTAAAATAGGTTTTGGCATAAAAGAAGCAAACAACCCATTCCTATTAGCAATCGCTTTTACAACTGATTTGAAGGTCATAAAATTATCTGCACAAGAAAGTGCATCCCCAAATTTAAAATCAATTTCATTCTGTCCTGGTCCACGTTCATGGTGAGAAGTTACAGGATCCAATCCCATTTCTTCAAGGCATAAACAGATTTCCCGTCTAATATTTGAACCTTTATCAAGAGGTGAAATATCTAAATAGCCTCCTCTATCTAAAGTTTCCCTTGTTGGCTCACCATTTTCATCAGTTTTAAAAAGGTAAAAATCGCATTTGACTCCAATTTTGCAAACATATCCCAAACTTTCACAACGCTTAATTGCTTTTTTTAGCATGTATCTACTATCACCTGAAAATTCCGACTTATCCGGGTTTTTAATATCACAATAAAACCTGACAACCCTGCCAGGTCCTGGACGCCAAGGAAGCACGGTCAGGGTGGCAGGGTCAGGAAATAGTAACAAATCTGATTCTGTTACATCACGAAATCCTTTTATTGAAGATCCATCAATGGACACACCATTTTCAAAAGCTGAAATTAGTTCCCCTGGCATAATGGAAAGATTTTTTTCAACACCGCATAAATCGCAAAAAGCAAGCCGAATAAATTTCACGTCATTTTCATTAACAAACTCCAAAACTTCCTTAATGGTATTCGTCATTTTAAATCCTCCTATTCTACTGTAACACTCTTTGCTAAGTTTCTAGGCTTATCAATGTCTAGGCCTTTATTTGCCGCCACATAATAACTAAATAATTGCAAGACAATAGCTGAAATAGATGGCGAAAACAATTCATTTGTTTGTGGGATACAAATACTGTATCGTTTATCATCTTCCGTAGAAACAGTGCTGTTAGAGATTAGCAAAACCTTTGCACCACGGGTAATTACTTGTTCTACATTACTCATGATTTTTCCTGAAAGCCTTTGGCAGCATGATATGGCTACTACCAATGTATTTTCTTCTATTAAGGATATGGTTCCATGTTTTAATTCTCCGCCTGCATAAGCTTCAGAGTGAATATATGATATTTCTTTCAGTTTCAATGACCCTTCAAGAGCAATTGCATGATCAATATTTCTTCCTATAAAAAATATACTTTTATATCCTATACATGTTGCAGCATATTGACCGATTTTATCGATCTCTTGTAATACTTCTTCTATTTTCATAGGCAATAAATTTATTTCTTCAAATAATTCTTCTTGCTTTTCATTTGATATATTACCTAAACTTTTTGCAAAATTAACTGCTAAAATGTAGAGAAGTACAAGCTGAGCTGAAAAGGCTTTCGTAGTGGCAACAGCTATTTCTGGGCCCGCAAGAGTATATACGGTATAATCTGTTTCCTTTGCTATGGTACTACCAATTACATTCACCAAAGAAAGAGTCTTAGCTCCTTTCCTTTTCGCCTCCCTCATAGCAGCAATTGTATCAGCTGTTTCACCTGATTGACTAATAAGAATAACTAATGTCTTCTCATCAATAATCGGATCTCTATATCGGAACTCACTGGCTAAATCAACTTCAACGCTAACTCTACATAAATTTTCAAACACAAATTTTCCTATGGCACCAGCATTGTAAGCTGAACCACATGCAGTAATTACAATTTTATTATATAATTTTATATCTATAGTATCAATAACCGATTTATTTTCCCCTTTTAGCAAGGTCGCATTGATCGTATCCCTTAAAACCTTTGGTTGCTCCATGATTTCTTTAAACATAAAATGCTCATATCCACCTTTTTGCGCACTTTCAACGCTCCATGAAATGGTTTCAATTTGCTTAGCAATTACTTCTTTATCTAGGTTATAAAAAGATACTGTATCTTTTTCTAATATTGCTATTTCTTTATCTTCTAAATAATAAATTTTAGAGGTGTGTTCAAGAACAGCTGGAACATCTGATGCAATAAAATTACCAGACTCTGAAACACCGATAATCAAAGGATTATCCTTTTTAATCGCTATTATTTTTTCTGGTTCATCTTTACACATAATTCCCAAAGCATAAGAGCCTTCTAATACGGTTACTACTTTAATAACCGTATCCATTATATTTCCCTTATAGTAATACTCTGCCAACTGAGCAACAACTTCACTATCCGTATCAGAGACAAAGGTAATGCCTTTTCTTTCTAATTTACTACGTAGAGTTTTGTAGTTTTCAATGATACCATTATGAACAATTGCAATTTTACTTTCACTTCCAATATGAGGATGAGAATTAATATTGGAGGGTTCCCCATGTGTAGCCCAGCGAGTATGTCCGATACCTATCGTACTAGAGAGAGACTTCTTCTCCACTTCTGCCTCTAGCACAGATAATCGGCCTTGTCTTTTTTCAACGAGAAATTCATTATCTTCATAAATAGCAATACCTGCCGAATCGTATCCTCGGTATTCTAATTTTTTTAAACCATCTATAATCAAAGGCACTGCATTTTCATTTCCTACATAACCAATTATTCCACACACAATATATCCTCCTAATTCTCTCTAAAAACCTTTTTTCTAAAAAAATATATATTACTCCATTACAATATATTCGTCTCTTTTCGCACCTACAGATACATATTTAATAGGACAACTCATTGCCTTTTCTATATATTGAATATATTCAAGAGCAGCTTTTGGTAAATCTTCTTTTTTTCTACATCCTGATATATCCGTTTTGAAGCCTTCAAGATATTCATATACAGGTTTTGCTTTAACTAAATCATCTCCAGTTGGAAAATCTGTTACTATTTCCCCATCTATCTCGTAAGCTACACATACTGGTATTTTATCAAGATAAGACAAAACATCGAGTTTTGTCAAAGCAATGCAATCTGCACCTTGTACGTTCACACCATAAAGTGAAGCTGGTATATCAAAACCAGCAACTCTTCGTGGTCTGCCCGTTGCTGCACCATATTCTGCTCCTGCTTCACGTAAATCATGTGCCTCATCACCAAAAAGTTCAGCAGTAAATGGTCCCTCACCTACACAACTTGAATATGCTTTCATAATTCCTATTACATTATCTAATTTCCTAGATGGTATCCCTGCACCTATTGGTGCATATGCTGCAATCGTTTGGGAAGAAGATGTATAAGGATAAATTCCAAAGTCGATATCTCTTAGTGCACCAAGCTGTGCCTCAAACATAATGTTTTTGTCTTCTTTTATGGCTGATAATAGATACTTTGATGTATCTGTAATATAAGGAGTAATTTTCAAACCAAACTCTTTCAACCAATGAAGCATATCCTCAAGAATTACCTTCTCATTTTTGTACGCTCCAACAATCGTCAAATTCTTCCATTCTAATACATTTTCCAACTTTTCTTCCAAGGTATCAAAATCAAGTAAATCACTCATGCGTATCCCTTTTTTCATATATTTATCACTATATACAGGTGCAATCCCTCTTCTTGTAGATCCAAATTTCTTATCCTTTAAACGGTCTTCTTCTAAAATATCCTGCATCTTGTGATATGGGAAACAAATAATAGCCTTGTCACTTATTTTTAAATTATCAGGCGTAATATTGATTCCTTTATCTGATAAGGCTTTTATCTCATTACATAAATGTTCTATGTCAATAACCATACCATTTCCCATAATATTTACACAGGTATCACGTAAAATTCCTGAAGGCAGAAGATTTAAAATAAATTTACCTTTTTCGTTTATTACTGTATGTCCTGCATTATTTCCGCCTTGATAACGACAGATCACATCATAGTCTGATGAAAGCAAATCCACCATTCTACCTTTTCCTTCGTCACCCCAATTAATTCCAACGATTGCTGTAAGCATATTTTTTCCTCCTTTAGACATTTATTTTTACGTCTAAACCTAACACTTCTTTATTTTCTTCTAGTACTTTTCTAACTTCAATTAAAAATTCTTCAGTCTGCTCTTTTGCACGTCCTGTAAAGTTTTCAGCTGACATGATCATGTTCATTTCCTCTTCTGTTAAATGGAAAGTCTTATCCTCTAAGATTCTTTTGATTAGGTCATTTGTACTACCATTTTGCTTTATTTGTTTTCCAGCTTCGACTGAATGTTGTCTGATGGCTTCATGTAACACTTGCCTATCTCCACCTTTTTTTACACAGTACATTAAAATATTCTCTGTTGCAATAAAAGGTAACTCTTCATTCAAATGTTTTTCAATTACTTTAGGATAAACAACAACTCCACTAATCACATTAATGTATAATGACAAAATCGCATCTATAGCAAGAAAAGCTTCCGGTACACTCATACGTTTATTTGCAGAGTCATCCAATGTTCTTTCAAACCATTGTCCACTTGCCGTTAATGCAGGATTTAATGCATCTACCATAACAAATCTCGAAAGTGACGCGATTCTTTCACTTCTCATAGGGTTTCTCTTATATGCCATTGCAGATGATCCAATCTGTTTTTCTTCAAAAGGTTCATCAACTTCCTTTAAATGAGATAATAATCTTATATCATTCGAAAATTTATATGCACTTTGTGCAATTCCTGAAAGAACTGACAATACATAATAATCAACCTTTCTAGAATATGTTTGGCCACTCACTGGATAAACTTTATTGAATCCCATCTTTTCAGTTATTTTACGATCCAACAACCTTACTTTTTCATGATTTCCTTCAAAAAGTTCTAAAAAGCTTGCCTGTGTCCCTGTGGTACCTTTACAACCAAGAAGTTTTAATGATGAAAGAGTAAAATCAAGCTGTTCTAAATCAAGCAATAATTCTTGCATCCACAGTGTAGCTCGCTTCCCCACGGTGGTAGGCTGAGCGGATTGAAAGTGAGTATAGCCAAGAGTCGGAAGTGCTTTATATTTATCAGAGAATTCTAACAAGGAAGAAAGGGTATTTACAAGCAATTTCTTCACATGTAAAAGTGCTTCTCTCATAAGAATAATGTCTGTATTATCACCTACATAACATGAAGTAGCTCCCAAATGAATAATTGCTTTTGCGGTAGGACACTGCTCCCCATAAGCATAGATATGAGCCATTACATCATGGCGCACTTCCTTCTCTCTTTTTTTTGCTAGTTCATAATTAATATTGTTCACATTTTCTTTTAGCTCTTGGATTTGCAAATCACTTATATCAAGACCTAGTTCTTTTTCGCTTTCTGCAAGCGCAATCCAAAGCTTACGCCATGTGGTAAACTTATTATCATCTGAAAAAATAAATTGCATTTCTTTACTAGCATAACGTGTACACAAAGGGTTCTCATATTTGTCTAGCATTTTTTATCCTCCAAAATACTGTTTCATTAGACTATCACTTTTGTTACTAAACTAATCCACTATATATTATACATTTTTTTACATCTAGGCAGAGTAAGAAAGGTGTTGTGGGCTTTTGCCAACAGCACCTTTGCTATTTTAGTTTCTATTTAATTTATACTAAATTGCACCTTGTTGATACATTGCAGTTGCAACCTTTAAAAATCCAGCTATATTAGCTCCAGCAACAAAATTCCCTTCTACCCCATACTCCTTAGCAGCATTTGATATTTGAGAATAAATATTTTTCATGATTTGTTGAAGCTTCTCATCTACTTCTTCAACTGTCCAAGATAGACGCATACTGTTTTGAGACATTTCTAATGCTGATACAGCAACACCACCTGCATTTGCTGCTTTTCCAGGTATATAAATAATTTTATTTTCTTGTAAAATTTCTACTGCTTTTATAGTTGTAGACATATTTGAACCTTCTGCTACCACCTTACATCCATTCTTTACAAGAGCTCTTGCATCTTCTTCTACTATTTCATTTTGTGTAGCACAAGGTAATGCAATTTCACAAGGAACGTTCCATACAGAGCCATTTTCAACATATTCTGCATCTTTATGATAGTTAATGTACTCTTTGATTCGACCTCTTTCAACTTCTTTGATTTGTTTAACTGTTTGCAAATCAATACCATTAGCATCATATATATATCCATTAGAATCACTTACAGTTAGAACCTTCGCACCTAACTGTGTCGCTTTTTCTGTAGCATAAATTGCTACATTTCCAGAACCAGAAACTGCAACTGTTTTACCTTGAAGTGAATCACCATAACTTTTAAGCATTTCGTCAACTATATAAACAAGACCATAACCAGTAGCCTGTGTACGCCCTAGCGAACCACCATAAGTCAAACCTTTTCCGGTAAACACTCCATTAACACTTCCAGTAAGTCGTTTGTACTGACCGTACATAAAACCAATTTCGCGTGCACCAACTCCAATATCACCAGCTGGAACATCAGTATCTGCACCAATGTGACGATATAGTTCATTCATTAAACTTTGGCAGAAAGACATGATTTCAGTATCAGACTTACCTTTTGGATCAAAATCTGAACCACCTTTACCACCACCAATTGGTAGACCAGTAAGGGAATTTTTAAAAATCTGCTCAAAACCTAGAAACTTTACAATACTTGATGAAACAGATGGATGAAAACGCATTCCACCTTTATATGGACCTATCGCACTATTAAACTGAACACGATATCCACGATTTACTCTAACTTGTCCTTGATCATCTACCCATGGAATTCTAAAGATTATTTGTCTTTCCGGCTCCACTAGGCGTTCTAAAATTCCTGCCTTTTCATATTCAGGATGTTGATCAAAAACAGGTTGTAAAGTAGGGAGAATTTCACTAAGTGCTTGATGAAATTCAGTTTCATTGGGATTATTTTTAATCGCTTTTTCTAAAATTCTTGATGCGTAGTTCATGTTTTTGCTCCTTTTTAAAATTTAATTTTTAAAACGAAAAAATAGACGTCAACAATAAAAGAGCTGTTGCTCTCCCATCAGTAAACGCCTTTGTCTACTAGCAAAATAGTATCATATGTGTTTTTCCTTGTCAATATTTTTTCATATTCCTATATCAATCTATCTAGAATAGAAATCATCTTTTCTCTTTTAATCTTGAGATGAAGTTAACTTTATGCTAAACTTATGTCAAATAACTAAAGGAGGTACTTCTATGAAAATTGATATTTGGTCTGATTTTGCTTGCCCATATTGTTTTGCAGGTTTAAAAAAGTTTCAATCTGTGTTAAATGAGCTTGATAACTTAAATGATATAGAAGTAAATTATCGAAGTATTCAATTACATCCAAATTTAAAACACGGTGATTATTTTGATATCATTCATTTGTTAGCAGATAGTTATGAGGTATCAAAGGAAAAGGCGCTAAGAATGATGGAACATTCCATCACCTTCGTTCATGACGAAGGATTAAGTTATAATTATGAAAAAATGATACCAGCAAATACTTTAGACGCGCATAGACTTACTAATTATGCAAAACAATTTAATAAAGATACCTTACTTTCAAACAGAATTTTTAAAGCTCACTTTGAAGAAGGCCTTGATATCGGTAACCGCGAAACACTTTGCAATTTAGCAGAAGAAGTTGGCCTAAATAAAGAAAACGTCTTAACTATGTTAAACTCAGACATATACCATGATGAAATAAAAAAAGATGAAGCAGAAGCTATCAAACTAAATATAGAAGTTGTACCAACTTTAATCATAAATGATGAAATTAGAATTGCTGGAGTTCTTTCTTTAGACGATTTTGCCCCTCTCAAGTTTAAGTAGCGCTTCTTTCATCTCTAATCCACCAGCATAGCCTACTAATTTACCATTTGCACCGATTACTCTATGGCATGGCACCGCTATTGCTATTGGATTTTTATTATTAGCCATACCAACTGCTCGACTTGCATTTGGATTTCCTACTGCAATTGCAATTTCCTTGTAGGTTCTGGTTTCACCATATGGAATCTGGCAAAGAGCATTCCATACTTTTGTTTGAAATATAGTACCATTTAATTCCAATGGAAAATCAAATTCTTTCCTTTTTCCATTAAAATACTCCTCTACCTGACTAAAAACTAAGTCAGATAGAGGACTTTTTTTATCATTCTCTACATGATCCGTATCATCAATCTTTTCTAACAATATAACAGCGGTATCAGTATAGCCAATTTTGATTTTTCCAATTTTAGAAGGATAAATAGCAACTTCCATAATTTTATGCACCTACTTAATCTTTCGTAACTCATATACTATGAAAATTTAGATAAAATCTTCTCTCATAGGGGTAAATATATCAAGCAATACGGTATCTTCAAGTGCTATTACTCCATGTTCTTCGTCTGGAGCCATATAATAAGTATCGCCTGTTCCTATAACAACTTTTTCTTCCCCGCCTAACAATTCTAACTTTCCACTAACAATATATCCAATTTGTTCATGTGGGTGTTTATGAAGAGCACCAACTGCACCTTTTTCAAATTTTAATTCCACAGACATAATATTTTCACTATAAGATAATATCTTTCTTGTAACTCCGCCACCCAAGTCTTTAGATTCTACGTTTTTGTTCATAACATACATAATAATCTCCTCCTTTTGCTTTTATCTTATATTTGATAGTATCACTTTTCCATTTATTAAACAAGTAGAAAAGAGCTTTATCAAATGCTACTTTCTTCTAGATTAATAACGACAACGTTCCTGAAACAATCAAAGCTAATCCAGCTGCAGATTTTTTAGTTAGCTTTTCTTTAAAGAAAATATATGAGAAAATCACAGTAATAAGTATGCTTAACTTATCAATAGGAACCACTACACTTGCTGGTCCTGTCTGCAATGCTCTATAATAACAGAGCCATGATCCACCAGTGGCAAATCCGGATAAAACCAGAAAAAACAAACTACGTTTATCTATCTTTTTAATCGTATTTTGTTTGCCTGTTATAAAAACAATAATCCAAGCCATAACAAGAACAACTATGGTTCGTATTGCTGTGCCAAGCGTTGAATCAATTCCTTCTATTCCCACTTTACCAAGTATAGAAGTCAGACTCGCAAATACTGCTGAACCAAATGCTAAAAAAAGCCATGACTTGTTCTTACTTTCAGAATCCACTTTTTTCTTTTTTTGAATCATCATATAAGTTCCGATCCCAATAAGTAACATTGCCACTATTTTAATTAGTGTAATCTTCTCTCCTAAGAAAAAGAATGCCATTAGCATAGTAAGAATAGTGCTGGATTTATCAATTGGTGTGACTTTATTAATATCTCCAATCTGTAAGGCCTTAAAATAACATAGCCATGAAGCACCTGTAGACATACCTGAGAGTACAAGGAAAAGCAATGTTTTACTGTCAATCTCATAGATCTTTTCTTGGCTTCCTGCAAGAAATACCATAATCCAGGAAAAGATTAAAACTACAATCGTTCTTAGTGCTGTTGCCACATTAGAGTCTGTATTTTTAATACCACTTTTTGCTAGAATTGCTGTTAAACCTGCAAATACTGCCGAAGCAAATGCAAATATAATCCACATCATAATGTCTCCTATCTAACTTTTTATTCTGTCTCCATAAAATAGATTCTAGATCCAAAGTCTTGAAAATATCTTACTTCATCGTTATACCCCGTACTTCCAAATGACTGTTTTAATTTTACCCCACTATACATTAAAGTATCTCCATAAGCATAATAATCTTCTGTTTCTCCATCCATTTTTACAAATTTTGCAACCAAATTATGTACTAGAGAATCTTGCTTAATATGAATTGGAGCAACCGTATTTACTAAATCACCAAATTCTTTTACATTATACTTCAAGGTACGATTATAAAAATGATAGTTTTGTTCTGCTGCTAGACCTCTGGCCTTATAATATTCATATTGAGAGTTTGGAACAACTAGCTTCTGCATTAGGAGCCCTACTGCTTTTTTCTTATCTTTGGATACACAGGTCCATTCTGTAACATTTCCATTATTTTTCATAAAAGAATTTCTACCACGGTAAAATGAACCAAACTGTAATACCTTTCTCCATTCCTTGTATAATGCTATTTGAGCTTTTACTGCTGCTAGTTCTTCTTTTTTCATATCACAGAAATTACATTCGTAGCCAAATACCCCAAAACTTGCAATATTAAAGCGTGTTTCTAATGGTGTATTTCTTAGTGTCTGATGATTCGGACTTGCAGAAACATGTGCACTTACTGTAGACATTGGATAGCCATAGCTATATCCAGTCTGCATCTGTGCTCTACAAACAGCATCTGTATTATCACTTGCCCAAATTTGCGGAAAATAGCTTAAGATACCAAGGTCAAAACGATTCCCTCCTGAAGAACATCCTTCAAATAAAATCTGGGGAAAACGCTCTGTTAGTGCCTTCATACAACGATACAATCCCATTACATAACGGTGTGCCACTTCTTCCTGACGATTGGCTGGCAAATGATTGGAAAAATAATCCGTAAAGTTACGATTCATATCCCATTTTACATAGGAAATGTCTGCTGATGAAAATACACGACTCAGCTCTACTATGATATAATTCTGTACTTCTTCTTTTGTAAGATCTAAAATCCTTTGATTTCTACCCTCAGAATGAGGCTTACCTGGAATCTGAAGTACCCAATCCGGATGTTTTTCATAAAGCTTACTTTCTCTATTTACCATCTCTGGCTCTACCCAAATACCAAACTCCATTCCAAGAGCTTTGACTTTTTTACATAAACCATCTAAACCATTTGGAAGCTTTTTCTGATCTACTTCCCAATCACCAAGTGATTGTGTATCATCATCTCTTGATCCAAACCATCCGTCATCCATAACAAAAAGCTCAATTCCTACATCCTTTCCTGCTTTTGCAAGATTTAGTAGCTTTCGCTCATTAATATCAAAATAGGATGCTTCCCAACTATTTAATAGAACTGGTCTCTCTTTTCTTTTCCATTCTCCTCGTACAATATGCTCTTTTACAAAACAGTGCATGTTTTGGCTCATTCCATTATATCCTTTATCAGAATAAGTCATTACTGCTTCTGGTGCTTCAAAGTCTTCTCCCTTTTTTATAACAAAACAAAAAGATGTAGGATTAATTCCAGTTACAATTCTTGTTTTTCCAAAACTACTTACTTCTACTGCCTCATAATGATTTCCGCTATAAATCAAATTAAATCCATAACAATCACCAAAATCTTCAGAGGTTTCTTCCTTACTCATCATAACAAAAGGATTGGCTTTACTTGAAGAAGTCCCTGTATAAGAAGAATTTACATGCTTTCCTGTCTGCATTCTTATATCATTTCTTTGCATTTCCCTAGCCCATGCACCATTAAAACTGGAAAATATATATTCAGGCGTATCAAAATCCACCTGCGCACTCATAAGACGACGAAGTTTTACCTCTTCATTACTCTCATTTATAAATCTTGTGCTACGAGTAATTATATCACAGTCTTCATAAACATAATAATGCAACTCTAAACTCAAATTATATTGTCTATCTTTCAATGTAATACAAAGATGCTCAACTTCTCTTGTTTCATCATAAGAGCCTGGTAATGTCTTAAAATCTTTTTTTCCTTTTACGATTTCTGAACTTTCATATAAGAAATCAGAAGTATAACTACCATCTCCATGAATCACTTCTATAAACGGTTCTCTAATATCTCCTTTTCCATAGGAAGACATTTCAAGACAGGCATCTTCCAGTGAAAATTTAGTGTTTTCTTGCGTATATACTATCGTATTTCCTGGAGCAAATGCGTGCTTTTCAATAAGTGGATCCATTGAGTTTCTGTCAGCTAGTGTAATCTTTTTCCCATAATACAGGTGCTCTAAGTGGCCTGTCTCCATTATCTTAAAAGCATAGGTCGTACTTTTCGTATTTAATATAAAACTATTATCTAATTTTTTTATCATGATTATTCTCCTTTTACACCTGATTTACGCGCTTTTCTTTAATTTTCATTGATATTTCATTTATCTTCATATCAGTAAGGACGTATTTTCTATAAAACAAGAATACAGCTATTAAAAGTCCCACAATCGGAACAATGGTCATGGTCATTCGAAGACCTGTCACAGAATAAGATGCTAATTCTGCTGTTTCTGACTCTCCATTAATATTAAATACAGTTAAGCAGATAGACGCAATAAAAGCAGAAACACCAGATGCTAATTGGACTACAAAAGTTTGCATAGAGAAAATAATACTTTCATCTCTACGATTATTTTTTAGTTCACCATAATCTACCGTATTTGCAAGAAATACTGTAGTAAGTACCGTCAGCATGCCAAAAGCTGCGAAAATGAAAAAACCTGGTATTAGTAAAATGTATACACTTGAAAAGTTAGTAAACATAATCGCCAACAACAATGCATATCCACCAATTGCCATTGCAAAGCTTACGTAAAAGACTTTTATTGAACTAATAAATTTACGAAGAAGTGGATATAAAATCATCATGGATAAAATCTGGATGCCACCACCAAATGCATTAAATAATGTGTAATTTGCATTCCAGTTAGGACCTACTATATCATATTTAAAAAAATAAATCAGTAGGTTCGAGGTTACATATAAAGAAGTATTAATTAATACAATCGCTATTACAACAGTCATTGCCTGATCATTGGAAACTAAAGCTTTAAACATTTCTCTTATTGTTGGAGTCTTTACATCTATAGTTGATTTTTCTTTCACATTAATACAAGTAAGCATAATAAATAAAACAAATAAAATTGCAATGATAAGTGCAAATCGGCTAAAGCCAATGCGTTCATCACCATTTCCTAACATCAGAACTAGCATCATCGTTAGTATTGTAATAAGTGCTGCTCCTACTCCTGCACAAGAACGTGCCAAAGTAGTGAGTCCTTCATTTTCCTTCATTATCCTTATCAAAAAATTTAGAAGTATTAATTTCATTCCAATCATGCAATCCATTATCATTCCATGAAAATAGGTATCTACCTTCAGCATTACAGATTAGAACCATTTCTTTGTTATCATTTAAAATTGTATCAAGCAAGTTCATATATTTTTCCATATCAATATTCATTACAACAATTCCATCCAATAAAAGCATCCTTTTAAAAATAGTAATTACTTGCTCTTCTCTATTTCCATCTTCAATTGTATGAACTTCTACCAGCGTTTTGTCCTCTTCATCCATTTCATGGTACAAATTCATCCATTCAAAATCATCTTTTGAACCGATTTTTTTAACCCCTTCTTCTGAAGATATAAAATTATCATAACCATCTAAATATAGATACACAGATTTTATATAAGAATATGTACGAGTAATACTCCCCATTAGTGTCTTAATATTTCTCAAATAAATTGCTTCACTATAGGATATATTTGTTTCACTTGCCAAAAGTTTTCGAAGTGCCAACAACATATGAGAATTATTGGTCAATTGATCATTTTGAAACAACACGTTATTTACAACTAAGTCTAAATTAGAATTCATACTTGAAAGCGTACTGTTTGCCTGTACAGTCAAACTTTCCTCTCTCTGTCTATCTGATATTATAAAGGTCACTAAAAAAATCAGAACCATAGGTATATTCAATATTAATATATAATACCTAAATCGTTTCGCAAAAAACTTCTTCTGCATTTTACTCTCCTCTCCTAGTCTCTTTCTTTTATTTACTATTTCTATATTCTTTAGGAGTCTTTCCAAAGTAAGCTTTAAATGCTCTAGAAAAATTTTTCGGATTACTATATCCAACGTAATGTGCCACTTCATAACTTTTAAAATGAATGTCATCTAAAAGTTCACATGCTTTTTTCATTCTATATTCTAGTAAGTAATCTTGAAATCCTCTTCCTGACTTTTCCTTAAATATTTTAGATAAATAACCTGCACTCAAATTTACATGTAATGCTACATCCTCTAATATACAATCTCGGTAATGTTCCATAATATAATTTTCAACTTCATGAATGATCTTTTCATAGTAGGTTTCATTCTCCGGTAACTTTTCTGTATTTTCCCCATACTCCAAATCCAATTTTTCACGTATCTTAGTAAAGCACTTTTTAAGCTCCTCAAATTTAATAGGTTTTAGCAAATAATCTTCTACTTGATACAAAATAGCAGAACGAAAATATTCATACTTTTGATAGCTACTTATAAATATTACTTTTATATTTTTATCCTGAATTTTACTACATAATTCTATTCCATTTAAATCAGGCATTTCAATATCGCTTAAAAGGACATCCACTGAATTGTTTTGTATGTAATGTAGAGCATCCATTCCTTTTGAATACGCATTTACGACCTCAAATCCCATTTCCCCCCAAGGAAATAGATTTACAATACCTTCTGTAATCTTCTCTTCATCATCTACTATAACTAATCGGTACATATTTACCTCCTAGAATTCATTCATTATCTATAAAATTTCTTACCTGTTTTTGCTTTATATTTTCTATTATACCATGCATTATAATATCAGTTCCACTTGCAAATATCAATCTTCTACTATATTATATTAACTATATTGGATAGGAGGATCATACGATGAAAAAAGAAATTGATGTATTTGATTATGCCAATGATATACTAAAAGCAGTCAAAACTGGCGCTTTATTGACCACAAAAGCAGATGATAAAGTGAACTCTATGACGGTTTCTTGGGGAACCTTAGGCATCAAATGGGGAAAACCGGTTTTTCAAGTTTTTGTTAGAGAAAATCGTTTTACAAAATCACAGCTTGATAAGAATCCCGAATTCACTATTAGTGTACCTTATGGTGCTTTTGATAAAAAGATATTAGGATTTTGCGGAACAAAATCTGGCCGTACAACTGATAAAATACAAGAATTAAATTTAACTCTTGAAGAAGCAAATATAACTTCTGTACCAGGTATTAAAGAACTTCCTTTAACAATTGAATGTAAAGTTATTTACAAGCAAAAACAAGATCCATCTGCAATCCCAGATGAAATCATGAAGGTTATGTACCCTCAAGATATAGACAGCCCCTTCTCTGGTGCAAATAAAGATTTACACACCCTATATTATGGTGAGATTGTTTCTGCATATATTTTAGAATAAGATAAAAACAGACCGAAGTGATGTGGATTCGGTCTGTTTTTTTATTATTTCATTACTTTAATTTTTACTTCCATACACACAGGTATGATCCCATCGTCAGCTTTAAATGTAATAGTATAAGAACCTTTTAACTGATCTTTATCACTTGCTTTCCAACTGAATAAGCCATTTTCAAAGACTGCTCCTTCTGGTAAATCAACCGCTGTAACTATCATAGGATTTCCTATCCCTTGTACTATAAAATCCTTCACTGCTAGAGATTCATTGTATATTTTTCCATCTGTTTCATTTTGTGAGGCTTCATATGCAGGTTGTCTTGCAACCACTTGAAATTTCAGCACATCTCCCAGCTTCACTTCTTGCTCTTTTACAGGGTGAAAAAACGGCCTATAAACAGTTTGAGGCAAGGGATACTCCTCTGTTTTGCATGAGTAAGTATAACCGTTTTCTAAAACAGCCAATGTTTCATAAGGATAGTAGCTATCTTTCGGTGTCCCTGGTGCAGGTGCATCTACCACTACATGCTTGATAGAAAGAGCACTGTCAATATCCATATTAACGACATCTGTTTTATGATATTCATAATCCTTTACGTACTCAAATCCAGCAGGACGTTTAAAATTATTAGTTACACACACTACTTGCTCT
>CAYYVJ010000008.1:0-40766 GCA_964475115.1 uncultured Lachnospiraceae bacterium | reverse complement strand
TCATATCCATCATTAAGACGCATAATATCTAAAAATTTATTCATCATCTTACCCATCTTGTTCTCTCCTATCAATAATTTCTTTCTCCAAAAATCCCCGTTCCAACTCTTATGAGGGTAGCACCTTCTTCTATGGCTATCTCATAATCATTTGTCATACCCATAGATAAAATATTCATACTAACATTATCAATGTTTTTACTTTTTATGTCAACAGATAATTGCTTCAAATTACGAAAATGTATTCGATTTTCTTCTGGATTCTCAACAAATGGCGCTATTGTCATGAGACCTTTTATTCTAATGTTATTTAACTGGGACATTAGTCCTATTATTTCGTCTACTTCTGTAGGTTTTATGCCATACTTACTTTCTTCTTCGGCAACATTTACTTCAACAAGTACATTTACAGGCCTATTCGTTTTACCAGCTTCATCATCAATTTGTTTTGCTAACCTATAAGAATCAACAGAATGTATCAGACAGACCTTGTCAATAACAGACTTTACCTTATTTCTTTGTAAATGTCCAATCATGTGCCAGTTTACATCCTCTGGCATTTGTGGATATTTATTTACAATCTCTTGTACTTTATTTTCTCCAAATTCTCTAATTCCAGTTTTATAGGCATTAGCAAGCAATTCGATTGGCTTCGTCTTGCTTACTGCTATTAAGGTTACTTCTTCACGCTTCCTTTTCGCTCGATTACATGCATCCAAAATATTCTTTTCTACTTCTAGGATATTCTCTACTATAGCTTGTCTCTCTTGTTCCAACTAAATTTCCTCCTATTTATTGATAAAGGACTTGATTTTCAGTTACCGTTTTTCCATCTAAAATAATATGATCATATAATGATAAACCATACTTTGTATTAGGTTTTATAATATAGTACTCATCATTTTCAGAAATAATCTCAATTTGTCTAAAAACAGCATATCCCTTATTGATATTATAGACACCTATCAATGAAGCCGTCGGGCCTACCTGATACCGAGTGTTACTATCGAGCTTTACAAGATAAGTTCCAAGGGGGAATGCAGAAGTATCTACATAATAATGAGTATCTGTTGCATAGTAAATGGTAGCTAATCCCATTGTAATAGAGGATTGTCCTGTTTCATTATAAACTTCATAGTTAAATCCAGATTGAGTTCCTGATGATGTATAGTATTCAATTGGTATCGTGTAAAAACTTTTTTCTATTACAGATGAAATAGGTATCTTTAAGCCTGTTTCTGCATTATTCATAATTTCAAATGTAAGGAAACGATCCGTCACATAACGAACCATGTATTTACTAAAGTCTAACTTCCCATAAGTTCCACTGCCATTGGTGAAAATAGAAAAATCAGGAGAAACTTTAAAATCATCCTTTGTAAATTGAATGGTCAGCTTTTTTCTACCTTCATATTTTTCAATATCCTTTTCATCCATAGGAAATACAATGGACCAATTATCTTTTGTAACTAATTTATATGCTGTATTTCCAGATTCCAATAAATCCGTAGATTTTGTATTTACCCTAGAATAGTTTTCCATAAGAAATGTCTTCTCTGATACGATTTCTGGAGTCAAAGACTCAAGTCCATCCGTATAGTAAGCGACTATTCCACTTTCATTTGCATAATATAATTGAAAGAACTCCTCTCCACCAGCAGAATTCATTGCAAGACTTACGTTTTCCATATTACTTGCATTTACCAATTCAAGCAAATCGTATGACATGTCCATTTTAAAATCATATACCGATTGAAAGTCAAGGTTAGAAAAATCATATTGAAAGCCTAAAATTGTTCGTTTTATGGTATTTAAATCAGCATCTGTCAAGTTATTATCTAAGCTCTCAGATTCTGAAAGTTTGGAAAAGACTCGTCCACTTTCATCCATACTATAAATCAAATCTCCGATTGCTGATTTTTCGCCTTCTTTTACATAATAGTTAACATATCCTGCAGCATCCGCAAAATTCACATGTTCTTCTCGAATAGCCACACCGGTATAATACTTTTCATTGGTAATAGAACCTTGTGTCGTTACTTCATAGATAGATATCTTATTTCTTGAAAAGTAAATTGCAACACTTATAATTAAATAGACTAAGATAATAGCAAAAATTATAATGCCTATATTTATTTGTCTTGGTCTTTTATATTTTACAACTTTTTTGGGTCTTGAAGTAGCCATTACAATCCTCCGACATGATTTTAACTCAACCTATATTATATGATTAATCTTTCATAAATGAAAGTACTTTTTGCTTATTATTAAAAAAGGCACTTCCTTACTAAGGAAGCACCTAGATTTTATTAAGTATAACTTTTATAATGAAATAAGTATCTTAGATTTTGCATTTTCTGGTAAATGTTCTTCATCCATAGAAATGCTTAAAATAAAATCTACACCAAATTTGTCTCCAATCTTATCTAATTTATCTATTATCTGAGAGATATCTTGATTTTCTAAACATGCCAACTTCAAAAAGCTATCGAAATACATTCGTTCTAAGTCATGATCCTGAGAAATTATTCCACATACAAACCCCAAAAACCCATCACTACTATTAATTCCATATCGCATAACATTAATAAGACGTATCTTATTACTCAACTCATACATGTGCTTGTCACTTTTGTCTAAATACACAATGCTACCCTTTGTCTGTTTGATTTCTCCATTTGCGTTATCAATCAAATGTTTCGTTTTACCCTTGCCCTTTACACCTGCAATAATTTGTATCATCGAAATCTCCTCCTTAGGTTTACTTTATGAAGTTGTTTTGTTAATTATAATATAATTTGATGTGAAATACAATGCTTATTTGTCAATTTGACCAAACAAACTTGACATTTCTGTATATAACATATCAGAACCCTCTGCTTTCAAAATAATTGACACATAAGTCGATTCTAATCTGTCTTTACTCAATAATATTAAGCAAGAACCTGCAGCATTTGTTGTTCCTGTTTTTCCTCCTAATACAGTAATTCCATCCGGATTTTCTTTAGTAGTAAAATATTTATTGGTAGTTTCAAAGGTTTTTTCCTTTAAAGCACCTAATTCATCTGTATATTGAACATTATATGTCTCTTGATTTACAATAGAAATAAACTTTTCATACTTAAGAGCTTCATTGAATATTAAATATAAATCATAAGCTGTAGAATAATGTTCTTCATGGGGTAAGCCATGAGGATTTAGAAAGTTTGTATTTGTTGCTCCTAAGGCTTTTGCTTCACTATTCATCTTAAGTGAAAATGCTTCTATACTACCCTCCATATGGATTGCAATGGCATTTGCAGCATCATTTCCCGAATAAACTAATGTTGCATTTATTAACTCTTCTAACGTTAATTTATCACCCACTTTAAAATCACATGTTTTTGCACCTGCTTCTGAAATAAGGGAATCTTCTGTAATCGTTACAACATCCTCTAAATTTCCGTACTTTAGCGCAATTAAACCAGTCATAACTTTTGTCAGACTGGCCGGGTATAATCTTTCATGTACGTTTTTAGCAAAAAATACCTCTCCATCTTCCACTCTAAAAATGGAAGCTGACTCTGCAGTTATTGACTCAGAAAAGTCATTCGATTCTATAGGCACAACAACTAAATCTTTTGCAAAAGACACACCTTTATTTTCTTCCTTCGCTTCAATAAAAGAAAAGGCATCTGAATTCAAGTCTAGCGCAAAAGGCTTTATTACTTCATTCTTGTTTCCACAAGCAGTCAATAAGACTAGTATAAAACTAATAATAATAAATACTTTTCTCACTTTTACCTCCTAAATTTTATAAATCTCTCTCCATTCTAAATCGCCTCTATCTAGTGACTTAATTAACAATTCAGCGGTTGCAAGATTCGTTGCCAAAGGGATATTGTGAGTATCACATAAGCGAAAAACATTGTTGACATCTGGTTCATGTAGTTTTGGAGATAAAGGATCACGTAAAAATATAACCAAATCTAATTGATTATGTTCTATTTGTGCTCCAAACTGTTGCTCTCCTCCTAAATGTCCTGCCAAATATTTATGGATATTTAAACTTGTTACTTCTTCGATTAATCTTCCTGTCGTTCCTGTAGCAAAAAGATCATTTTTACTAAGAATTCCTCGATAAGCTATGCAAAAATTTTGCATTAATTTCTTCTTTGAATCGTGTGCGATCAACCCTATATTCATGTATAATTACCTCCTCTTGCTACTAATATTCATCATCATATAATGTTTCTTTAAAAGATAATTGCCGTTGTATACCAACATTCAAAATTACTCCCATTCCAATCAGTAAACTCATCAGTGAACTCATACCATAACTAACAAATGGTAAGGGTAAGCCTGTGTTGGGAAGTATCCATGTAGCAACACCAATATTCAAAAAACTTTGAAAAGCTATAATGGCTGCCATTCCACAGCAAATAATTCTTCCTGACAAATCCTTTGCGCTTCTTCCTATCCAAATACATTCAATTGCAACTAAGAAAAGTAAAACGATAACTGCAGCAGCACCTATAAATCCCAATTCTTCTCCAACAATCGAAAAAATAAAATCTGTTTGTGGTTCTGAAATAAAATTAGCATTTTTAACAGATGCAATCGTATTATTGTTTAGCCCTTTTCCAAGTAATTGTCCTGAACCAATTGCTAATACAGAATTTTTCTGTTGATAATTTATGGCTGTAATCACCGGATCATTGCTCTCTTGATATAAAAAACCAAGGATACGATTTCTCTGATAATTTGATAAGATGCTTTGGTCAGGTTGAAGGATTTTATAGAGCAAAATCCCAATCGTAGGAAGTCCAACTGCTAAAATGGTTCCAATAATCTTATAGCTTAATCCACCTACAAAAATAAGTGTACAAAATACCGTCATTAAAATAATACTCGTCGACAAATCTGGCTGACTAAAAACAAGGGCAAAAGGAAATAAAAATAAAACAATCGAAGAAAGAAGTATTTTACCAGTATTTAGGTTTTCCCTATGAACCTCAATAAAACGTGCAAAAAATAGAATAATTAATATTTTTGCCAATTCAGAAGGCTGTATTTGAATAAATCCAAGGTCCAACCATCTTTGGGCGCCTCCACCATCATCACCCATTAAACGTACCATCAATAAAAGAACTAAATTCGCAAGATAAATTAGCCAATAAAATTTTAATATAAAATGGTAATCTACTAATGAGACAAAAGCCATCAAAAATAAACCAGCTACAAGTCCTCCTAATTGTGTTTTTTCATAACCATAATCAGAAGCACTTCCTATGACAGCTATTCCTATAGCGGTAATCGCTATAATATATATAACAAGTCGAATACTATAATATTTAAATCGATATTCTCTAAATCGAAACATATGATACACCTATTCATTCCATGTCGGTAAATTAATTTTTATGTTTAAGATCTCTAATAGGTATGTTTGCATATAAAGCAGGCACAACACCATTATTATTTTCAGATTCTGTTTGCGTAATTTGTATATCTAGTCCTTCAGCATCAATTTCCATGTATTTTGATATTACATTTATGATATCATTTTTGATCATTTCCATTAATTCAGGTGTACAATTTGCACGATCTGATACAAGTAATAACTTTAATCTATCTTTCGCAACATCGCTCGAGTTTTTCTTCTTGAAAAAATCAAATATGCTCATTTCCATATCCTCCTTTGTTTAGTTTTTTTTGAAAACATTCATAAGTCTAGACCACAAGCCACTATTCCCGCTTAAATCAAGCATAGGAACCTCTTCTCCATTAATTCTTCGGCAGATATTCATGTAAGCTTGTCCCGCCATCGCTTCTGAGCCAACTAAAGGTTCACCTTGGTTAGTGGAAATTACAATATTTTCATCATCAGGAACTGCGCCAATTAAATCTACTGCTAAAATATCTACTACATCAGCAATTGACATCATGTCGCCTCTTTTTACCATGTCCATACGAACACGATTAACAATTAAATCTATTCTTTTAATTTCATTTGCTTCTAATAGTCCAATAATTCTATCAGCATCTCGAATCGCAGACACTTCAGGAGTGGTTACAATTAAAGCTCTATCAGCACCAGCTATGGCATTTTTAAACCCTTGTTCAATACCAGCAGGACAATCTAATAGTATGTAATCAAAATCTTCTCTTAACTCCTCTGTAAGCTTTTTCATTTGTTCTGGTGTAACAGCAGCCTTATCACGAGTCTGAGCGGATGGAAGTAAATATAGGTTAGGATATCGTTTGTCTTTAATTAATGCTTGCTTAATACGACAATTACCTTCTATTACATCAACCAAATTATATACAATTCGATTCTCAAGTCCCATAACTACATCTAGATTTCTTAATCCTATATCTGTGTCGATTAATACCACTTTTTTATCTAACTTAGCAAGGCCTGTCCCTACATTTGCTGAGGTCGTTGTTTTTCCAACCCCACCCTTCCCTGACGTTACTACAATTACTTCGCTCATTTACGTTCCTCCCAAGATTTGTGTTATTCAATAAATTATCTCATGATTAGCAATATTTTGCAATCCTTTCGAAAAAATCAATTGATATATTTGATAGCATCTCTATTTAAAGCTTCAATATAAATATATCCATCATCGACAAAGGCAATTTTCGCTTCTTTTTCTACAACTTTTTTCTTATTATCACCACTTCGTGCAATAATGTCACCAATTCGAATTTGCATAGGATTCATTTCTAGAGCAACTACAAAAGAAGCATGATTTCCAGTAGCTCCTGCATAAACGGTACCCTTCAAAGAACCAAGAACGATCACATTTCCTTTTGAAATAATCTTTGCACCTGGGTTCACATCGCCTAAAATCACGATACTATTATCAGACTCCAGTACTTGTCCAGAACGTAAGGTTCCCTTGTAAAACTGTCCACTTTGAGTAGATAACTCATTTAATTTTTCATCTAGAGATTTTTTGAACGCTTTTTCTCTAGCCTCATCAGTATCAACAACACATACGATTTTCATGTCAGAATTTTCTGAAATAATTTCTAAAACTTCTCTTTCTTCATCTTCAGAAAGTTTACGTCCTTCAAAAGAGGCAGCCATTTTAACATCTCCAAAAAATTTAGATGATTCTCTAAATTTCTCAGCTATTTCTTCTTTTAAAAGTTCAAAGGGTTTGTTTTCATCTAAGACAACTACAATCCCATACTTATTTCCTTTTATTACAACGGAACCTTTCATCTTTCACTCTCCATTCTATAGTAACTATTAATCTCCTTGTATATTACTCTCAGGGATAACCGCACTATTTGAATCAACATCATCTTCAATATTGAAATATATTTTTAATACATCTTTTGTGATTTCAGCCGCATAAGAAGAAGCATAACCATTTGGTATCAATACACTTACACCAATTTCCGGCTCTTCATAAGGAGCATAGGATACAAATAAGGCATGATTTGGCTTTAACAAGTCTTGCTGCGCTGTTCCTGTTTTTCCAGCCACTGAAATAGGGAAGTCTTTAAAAATAGTTCTTACAGAACCTTCTGTAGCAACCGAACGCATACCCGAATGCACACTGTTCCAAGTTGATTCAGCCAAATCAACCGTATTAGACAAAGGAGCCGAATAGGTTTTTATGGTATTTCCATCAGAATTTGCTAATTTGTCAAGTAAGGTTAATTCATAATTGTTCCCACTATTTGCCAACGTAGTTATATATCTAGCAAGTTGTACATTCGTAAACTTGTTATTTCCTTGTCCAATTGAAGTTGGAACAGAGTTTTGATCTGATATTTTAGGGAATGATTCAGATAATTCTACACCAGAATACGAATTAAATCCAAACATATCCGCATACTTCGCTATTCTTGATAGCCCTAAACCACTATTAAACTTTCCGTCCGAATCCGTACTTAAGCGATATCCCACCTCATAAAAAAAGTAGTTACAAGAATCCCTAAGTGCTTCTCTTACTGTTTCTAGTCCATGGTTACCCGGATAAACCCAGCATTTAACGGTAGGAGTAATTTTGTCAAAGACTCCCAAATCTCTTATTTCCTCATATGGTGTAATTACACCTTCTTCTAAACCAGCAATGGCAGTAATCATCTTATAAGTAGAACCAGGAGCTGTTCCTGTCATCGTAGCTCTATTGTAGAGAGGTAAGGATAAATCATTTTGTAATCCATTATAGTAGTCTGCATCAACAGAACCAGAGAGCATATTATTATCATAACTTGGATAAGTTACTAGAGCAAGCACCTCTCCTTCCATACCTGTTACAATTACAGAACCAGAAAATGGTTCAATTGCTAATTGTGCAGGAGTGATCTCTAATTTACTAATTTTATCTACTATAAAATTATATGCAATATAGGAATTTCCTCTTGTTAATGAATTAAAATCTTCCTCATTGTATTCTAGCACATTTTGCTCAAATAAAATTAAACAAATTTGGCTACCTGTAATTGTATAGTTTTTTATCATATACTTGTAAAGTAGTTTGTTGAAATTTGTATCATTAACCAATTTGTCTTGAATATAATCCGTTAATGCCTGATAGACTTCTTCTGTATTTGAATATTTATTCTCCACATTAAGTTTTGATGTATCAATCCAATTCTGCGTAATCGCATATAGTAAGAATTCTTGTAAACTAATGGAGTCATCCTTTTTCCAAGCAATATAAGTGGAATCTTTTGTATCAATCTTATCTTCTAAAAGAACATTATTACCTTTAGATGCTAACATCGTATAAATATAGGACATGTAGATTTTTGTTTCATCATCTAGTTTACTATAAATAATGGGGCTTTCTGAAGTCAATTCTTGAACAACTCTAGAAATGACGGAAGCTTGTTTGTTTAAAAATATATTGTATACATTCTTTTCTGTCTCCGAAGCATCCGCTTCAATAAATTGATTGATATCTATAATATTATTATTAATAAGTGCATAGTAAACATCTTTTACCGGAATATATCGAGCCGAAGCAGGTGTGGTTGTTTTTATGGTCACATCATAATTCACTATTTTAGATACAAGGATTCCAGCTAAATGCCTTTCTAAAGAATCATAAACCTCCTTTTGAAGATTATAATCTAAAGCAAGGTATACATCATTTCCAGCAAGTGGATCTGTAACAGAAGTTGTATCTAAGATTTTTCCTAGACTATCAACAAATACCGTTTCAGAACCTTTCTTTCCTTGGAGCTCTAACTCCATCTCTAGTTCTATTCCATATTTACCAACCACGTCATTTAAAGCATAACCTTCTTCTGCCTTTTGAAACTCTTCCAATTCATCAGCAGAAGCTCTTCCCGTGTAACCGATGATATGAGCAAAATACTCTCCATCTACATACTTTCTTAGCGTTTCTTCTTTTATCGTTACCCCTTGTAGCTGAGCTTTATTTTCTAAAATTGCTGCTACAGTCTTTTCGTTTACAGCAGATGCAATTGTGGTAGTAACATACTTTTGAAATGAATTGGATGACATAGAATATCGGATGGTCAATATCTTTAATGCATCTTCTATTGAATAAATCGTTTTATCTTTTAACTGTTCTGGAGACATTTCTCCCGTATTGAAATCCGTAAGAATATTATATCTACTTTCACTGCATAGATAAAGAAAAACATCTTTCGCTGTAGAAGTAGAAAGGGTTTTTCCATCTTTATCTAATTCATCAATTGTCTTTTTGCCATAAGCATCTCTTAAAAAACGTAAGTTTGCGATATCGGAGGATGCGGTAAACACAAATTCTCCATCAGAATCTATAATAATAGATAGATCATTTATGATACTATCACCATTTTTTTCAATTATTTTTATGGTCTCATATATTGTTTGATTAAGCGCCCTGTTTTTTTGAGTAGAATTCTTGTAATTTCCATTATCCTCAATAATAACTGCATAGGCCAACTCATTATAAGCAAGCAAGGTTCCATTTCTATCATATATATTACCTCTTGTACTTGGTATCGCTAGAGTACGTTCAGCCATATATAAATAGTCATTTAAATAAGACTCTCCATTTACAATCTGCAAGTTAAAAATACGAACAAGCAAAATAAAAAAAAGTCCTGTAAAAACAAGTATAAGAATAAACAACCTTGATTTAATTACATTTAAAAATATTTGTAAAAATTCTTTAAACAAATTTATTTGCACTCCTCTTTTCTCGTTCCTCTAAAAAACGATGTAGCTTTAGCAAAGGACGATATAAAATAATGGCAACAACAACCGTATAAATCAATTCTGGAACAATAATTCGTGTCATATAGAAAGATACATCTAAGCGATTTCTAAGCAAAAACCTGATTACATAAACTGAAAATCCATACAGAAAATCACTTCCACAAATAAGTGCCAAAGGCAAGGTAATATCTTCATCATAAAAAAGTTTATTAAAAAAGCCATTCAAGTATCCTATGTACATGTAGATTAAAGCGTTATGTCCAATTATTTGGCCATAATACATATCAATTAATAAACCAGCAAAAAAACCTACCCATAAGCCTGAGCGTTTTCCTCTCATAAATCCGGAAACAAAGGTCAAAATTAATAACAAGTTCGGTGTAATTGATGCCAATGACAACCCTTGAATAAGAGTTGTTTGTATTATAAAAAATAGAATGATCAAAAACCCCATTATGATTTTTCTAAGCATTTCTTTAAACCTCTATTCCATGTCACTTTTTAATTCTGTTATCACTAAAACATATTCTAAATGCTCAAAATCCACAACTGGAGTAACCAATCCAGATTTCGTCAGATTATTCGAATCAATTGAAATGTCACTAACATATCCTATAAGAATTCCTGGTAAAAATTTAGCACTTATATGAGAAGTTAATAATACATACCCATTTTCTACCTGAGCATCTTTAGAAATATTTTCAACTCGAATAACACCTTCATTCATTAAGGTTAAGTCACCTGCAACATTGCATAAATCAGAAGTAACAGAAAATTTTGCACTCACATTACTAGAGTCATCAATGATTGCACGAACAGTGGAACTCTTTGCTGATACCTCGATTACAATTCCTACAAGTCCGCTTCCCGCAAGAACATTCATATCTACTTCTATCCCATCATCCGAACCCTTATCGATTTGAAAAATACGAAACCAATTATCAGGACTTTTTCCTATAACTTTAGCTGCAATTTTGGGATAATCATATGTTTGATCCAAATCATAAATCTTCCTCAATTGATTTAATTCATTCTTTTCTTGAGATAATGTACTATTTTCAATCATTAGCTTATCTAGTTTTTCTTTTAAAACTTCATTTTCTGCCATTACTTCTTTAAGGCTGGATAAGTTGTCACCTTTATCAGAAAACCAAAGTCCAATTTGATTCATGCCCTTTTGAATGGGTGTTAAAAGATACCCATTCACTTTTTTTATAGGTTCACCAAAAGAGGAATTGGTAAAGCTTAAAATTTCCAAACCAATACACACTACTGTCAATAGTAATAATAAATATTTTACAGGAAAAGAAAATCTAATTTTTTTCTTCATCTTATCATTTCCTTAAATTAATTAATGGTTTTTTCACGAGGTACATAAGTTAGCCCCGAATACTCAGGAGTTGATAATATTTTAGCAATTCCACTCACAACACATTCAGACGGGTTGTCTGGAATATTCACTTTCAAGTCTGTTTCTCTTGAGATCAATCTACTAAAATTACGAATATGTGAAGATCCACCAGTTAAAAATATACCTGTATCAATAATGTCAGCTGCTAATTCCGGAGGTGTTCTCTCAAGTATAAGCTTTACATCTGTTACAATTGAATTAAGAGCTTCTATGGTCGCTTTATATACGGTATCTGATGAAATCTCTTTCTCTATAGGCAAACCACTCACAAGATCACGGCCATATACTTTATATATGGATTCTTCTTCCTCCATGCCACTTGCAAGTTTTCTTTTTAAGGTTTCTCCTGTTTTTTCTCCAATAATTAAATTGTATTTTTTTCTAACATAGCTACAAATCATTTCATCTAAACGATTTCCACCAGTTTTAATTAATTTACTAATCACAATACCGCCTAATGAAAGAACTGAAATTTCTGTAGTATCGGCGCCAACATTTACAATCATGTTTCCTTTTGGACTGTTTATATCAATACCTACACCAACTCCATCTGCAACTGGTTTTTCTACAACTGTTATCTTTTTAGCAAATACCTTTGAGCTTAGAATCAATTCATAAAAAGCTCTTTTCTCAACTTCTGTTATATCTGTAGGCACAGCAATACAAAAGTCTGCAGATTGAATAAGACTTCTGTTTGTTTTTGATTTCTTAATAAATTTTGCCAATAACGTTTGCATGTTTTGTATATCCGCAATTACACCATATCTAATAGGATAACTAACTTCAATACTACTTGGTGCTTTTTCAAACATTTCATATGCCTCATCTCCGAAAGCATAAACATCCTTTTTGTTTGATATCGCTATTATGTTTTTTTCATTTAATATTTCATCTGTTGCCTTATTGTAAATCTTTATATTACTTGTTCCTATATCTATTCCGAATATATTTTGCGCCATATATAACTAGCTCCTTTCAATTTACAAGATCCCCTGTTCTTTTAAACTCACATATCTATTATCCCCAATAATAATATGGTCAATCAGAGAAATTCCAATTAGATTCCCTGCTTCTTTTACTCTTCTTGTTACTAGAATATCTTCCTTACTGGGTGTAGGATCTCCACTAGGATGGTTATGTATTAGCATAACAGATACCGCTTGATATCTTAAGGCTTCAATAAATATTTCCCTAGGACTTACTAAGGAGGCATTTACTGTTCCCCTAGAAAGAATTGTTTCATGGAGTAGTTTATTCTTTCCATTCATTAATAACAAAATCAGTTGTTCCCGTTCTTCATGCCGCATATCCTCCATAAAATAATCTGCAACTGAAGATGGACTCGTTAATTTAAAACCCTTAAAAGCCGTCGTTTTAGCGATTCGTCTTGAAAGTTCTACAATACAAGTAATTTGAATTGCCTTTACTTTTCCGATTCCCTTTAATTGCATTAATTCATACGTGGATAAGTGCATCATCCCTAATAATCCTCGATTATTTTCAGAATGATTTAATATCTTCCTAGACAAATCTAACGCTTTTTCTCCTTTTGTCCCTGTACGTATAATAACAGATAGTAGTTCAGCGTCAGATAAAACAGTTGGACCTAAATTCATACATTTTTCATAGGGTCTTTCCTGCTCAGATAATTCTTTCATCGTTTGTTTCATCTTTATCTCCTCTTAGATTCGTTCCTCCAAGTACAAAATCCAGATAGAGTTTTAAGATTTTAGATAAGCCTATATATTATAAGAGCTATAAGAATTCCTATAATACTAGAAATAGTAATTTTTATTTTTAGTCCAAAGGTTATAACTAAAATACTTAAATCAAGGATAACAGGATTTTCCAGACCAAAAGATTGCCCATAATTCAACCAATCCAGAAAAGAAACACCTCTTGCTAAGGTTCCAATAAAACCACCTAATACAATTCCAGCTAGAATTAGTAAAAATAAAGCCCATGGATTTTTACGTCTAGCACCTCTTGACATTGACATAACAACACCCCTCTTTTCATTTCCAATTAGCATTGCAACGTTTATATTTTAACATATTGTCATAATCTTGTACATAATAATTCGTTATATTATTGTAACTAGATTTGCTTCCTTTAATTTCTGTAGAGACATAAGAATCCCTATTTTACCATGATACCAAGTTAATCCCCCTTGGAAAAAGACACTATAAGGCGCTTTAAGTGGTCCATCTGCACTCAATTCAATGGAAGACCCTTGAATAAATGCACCAGCCGCCATAATCACATCACTTTCATAGCCAGGCATAGGAGCAGGTTCTGGTTCTGCAAAACTATCTACAGGAGCTGCAGCCTGAATTCCTTTACAAAAGGCTATTAAACTTTCAGGACGTCCAAGTTCAATGGCTTGTATAATATCATGACGACTTTCACTTCCATTTGGTAATACAAAAAATCCTAACTTTTCATAAATATTAGCTGCAAAAATTGCTGCCTTTAATGCACCTGACACTACGGTTGGAGATAAGAATAATCCTTGAAACAATGCTTGATTTAAACCAAGTGTAGCTCCTACTTCTTTCCCCAATCCAGGGGCTGTTAATCGGTAAGAAGCTCTTTCTACTAAATCAGACCTTCCAGCTATATAACCTCCTGTAGGTGCTAAACCACCACCCGGGTTCTTAATTAGGGAACCTACAACCATATCCGCACCTACATCAGAAGGTTCGATCACTTCCACAAATTCACCATAACAATTATCTACCATGCAAATCACATCTGGCTTTATTTCTTTTACAAACTTTATTATCTCACCAATTTTTGCTACAGATAAGGTAGGTCTTGTCTGATAACCTTTCGAACGTTGGATTGTTATAAGCTTTGTCTTCTCATTTATTGCTTTTTTAATATTTTCATAGTCAAAACTACCATCGGATAAAAGGTCTACTTGTTTGTAGGACACTCCATATTCTTTTAATGAACCTTTCGAATCTCTTATTCCAATCACTTCCTCTAATGTATCATATGGCTTTCCTACTGGAGATAACAATTCATCACCTGGCAATAAGTTGCTTGAAAGAGCTACCGCTAAAGCATGTGTTCCACTAACTATTTGAGGTCTTACTAAAGCTGATTCTGTATGAAAGACATCCGCATAAACATCTTCTAAGATATCTCTTCCAATATCATTATATCCATATCCTGTTGTAGCAGCAAAATGAATATCGCTCACTTTATTTTTTTGCAAAGCACCAAGTACCTTCATCTGATTGTATTCTGCAATCGCATCAATGGCTTCAAATCTTTCTTTTAGATTCTTTAGAATACTTTCTCCATATTCATAAACATCCTTTGTAATACCTAATTCCATGTATATATCTGATATTATATTCTTCATTCTAACCTATTCTCTCTTTAATTTTTGTAATAATAGATTCCAATATGCTTTCTTCATTTTCATATTCCCATCTATTGATCCATGTTACTTCTTTTTCTCTTTTAAACCAAGTAAGCTGTCTCTTAGCAAAATGTCGGGTATCTCTTTTCAAAATATAGATTGCTTCTTCTAGAGAATTTTCTCCCTCTATATAGGAAACTATTTCTTTATATCCTAATCCTTGCATAGAAACCAAATCTCTTGCATAGCCTTTTTCCAAAAGTCCTTTTACTTCATCGATCAAACCTTTTTCTATCATGAGATCAACTCTCTTGTTAATTCTAGCATAAATATCTTCTCTCTTGTCGTTCAAAACTAGATACAAAAAATTGTAAGGAGAATCCTTCTCACTTTGCTCTTGGTTATGTTCAGATATTTTAAGACCCGTTTGTTTATAGAACTCTAGAGCACGAATAACCTTCTTAACATTGTTTTCGTGAATTTTCTTTGCTGCTTCTTCATCTACCTTTAAAAGTTCCTGATGTAAGTAAGCATTTCCCTTCTCTTTTGCAAGTTCTTCTAATTCCAAGCGATAGGTCTCATCTACATTCGATTCATCAAATTTTATGTTGTATAAGATAGACTGAATATAAAAGCCTGTCCCACCCACTATAATAGGTATTTTCCCTTTTGCATAAACCTCATTCATATAAGACAAAGCTAATTCCTGAAAGCGAACAATATGAAATGGTTCATCTGGTTCTAATTCATCAATTAAATAATGCTTGATGCCAAACTTTTCAGTTTCCGTTATTTTTGCAGAACCTATGTCCATATGCCGATAAACTTGTATGGAATCTGCACTTATTATCTCTCCATTTATCTTTTTTGCCAAGTTAATCGAGAGCTCTGTTTTTCCTACTGCTGTAGGTCCTGTTAGAATAATTAATGGCTGTTTATCCAAAACTTACATTCCTCTCTACACAATTCTTTTAAATTTCTTTTCTAATTCATATTGGGTCATAGACACAATTGTAGGTCTTCCATGAGGGCAAGTATAAGGGTCATCTAATTCAAGTAACTGATTGATTAATTCCTTTGCTTCAAAGCTGGAAAGTTTGTTGTTTCCTTTTACTGCTGCCTTACATGCCATTGTAGCTATTTTATCTAAGATTTTTTCTTGCTTTTCGCTTATTACTTCATTTGCCAAGCCATCTAGCATTTCTATAAAAATATCTCTTTGGGCTAGTCCAAATAAATTATCTGGAATTGCTCTAATTGCATACTCTTTTCCACCAAAAGGTTCCATTTCAAACCCAAAATCTTTAAAATAATTCAAATATTTTCTTAGTAATTCTTCTTCTTTCATACTAAGTGTAAGAATAATCGGAGGATTTAAAGTTTGTGAAGTGAATTCCCTACTCTTTAATGATTTTAGTAATTTCTCATATAAAACCTTCTCATGAGCAGCATGTTGATCAATAATGTACAAGCTGTTTTTAAATTCCACTAACCAATAAGTCTCAAACAACTGTCCAATTACCTTATGCTTATCCCTTGAGTTTTTAGATAATAATTGATCATCAAACAAAACCATTTGTTCAGAATCTTTGATTTTCTCTATATAACTAATTTCTTCTTTATAACCAATCTCTTCTTTTACTTGTTCACCTACTTTTTCATGTAAAGTAGTATCCGTTGTATTTCTTTTTATTTCAAAGGGTTCTGGTGGCCTTGTCTTTGCTAGCTCTGGCACTTTTTTCTTTTCTTCAGATAAAGAAATTTCATGGATTAACTCTCTATGTGTTAATGCTTCTTTTATGGTGTTATATATAAACTGATAAAAAGTTTCTCCATTTTGAAAACGTAGTTCCATCTTTGTAGGATGAACATTTATATCCAAAAGGGAGGGCTCAATCGTAAAATGCAAAGCTGTAAATGGGTATTTGTGTTGCATTAAGAAGGATTGATAACCGTCTTCTATGGCTTTTGAAATTAAATTAGTTTTTATATATCTTCCATTGATAAAATAATTTTCATAAGTTCTATTACCTCTTGAAATCAATGGTTTTCCAATATAACCATAGATATGAATACCCTCAAAATGGGCATCTACTTCTATCAAGTTTGTAGCCACCTCTTTGCCATAAATATGATAGATATTATCCTTTAAGCTTGAATTTCCAGAGGTGTGTAGCTTGTTTTGATTATTATTTATAAAGCGAATCGAAATCTCAGGATGTGATAAAGAGATTTTTTCTATCATTTCACTTATATATCCCGCTTCGGTAGTTGCTGATTTTAAAAACTTTCTTCTAGCAGGGGTGTTAAAAAATAAATTTCTTATCAGAAATGTTGTTCCTTCTGGGGCACCTATTTCTTCCATTTTTTTCTCTACTCCACCCTCTATTAAATAACGAATACCATGTAAGGCACTAGGTGTTTTTGTTATTAATTCTACTTGTGATACTGCTGCAATACTTGACAAGGCTTCTCCACGAAATCCCAAAGAAGATACCGTAATTAAATCCTCTACTGATTTAATCTTACTAGTAGAATGTCGTAAAAAAGCAAGTGGGATTTCATTTCTTTCAATCCCACTTCCATTATCTGTAATTCGAATAAAAGTAGTTCCACCCTCTTTTATTTCTATTGTAATAACAGATGCTTTTGCATCAATTGCATTTTCAAGAAGTTCTTTTACAACAGAAGCAGGGCGTTCAATTACTTCACCCGCAGCAATTTGATTTATGGTACTTTGATCTAGGACCTTTATATTTGCCATTTATCTCCTCCTGTTCTACCAGCGGTTCTTTAGTTTGTTCTGAAGCATATACAGTGTGTTTAAAGCCTCAATGGGTGTTAAGTTACTTATATCGGTTTCTCTAAGTTCTGTAAGGATATCATCGTCTTTTACTGTATCAAACAAGGAAAATTGTTCGAATTCAAGCTCATTAAATGAATCCGCTTTAGATACTGCTGACTTAAATGAATTCTTTGAGCTTTTTTGGCTTTTTGAGCTTGCAATATCCCTTGCTTTGGCTACGATATCTGTATCAATAAGCTCCGTTACAATCTCCTTTGCTCTTTGTATTACAGAATCAGGAACACCAGCTAATTTAGCAACTTGTATTCCATAGCTTTTATCTGCGCCACCCTTAACTATTTTACGTAAAAAGACAATGTTATCTTCTTGTTCTTTTACTGCAATGCAGTAATTATTGACACCAGCTAGCTTTCCTTCTAATTCTGTTAGCTCATGATAATGAGTAGCGAATAAAGTTTTCGCTCCAAGAAGTTTAGGATTACTAATATGTTCAATGACAGCCCAAGCTATACTTAAACCATCAAAGGTACTTGTCCCTCTTCCAATTTCATCTAAAATAAGTAGGCTATTATTGCTTGCATTTCTTAAAATATTGGCAACTTCAGTCATCTCTACCATAAAGGTACTTTGTCCAGAAGCCAAATCATCAGATGCCCCTACTCTTGTAAAAATACGATCACAAATACCAATATTAGCAGAGCTAGCAGGTACAAAGCTTCCTATCTGTGCCATAAGAGTAATCAGTGCAGTTTGTCTCATATAAGTAGATTTACCTGCCATATTAGGACCTGTAATAACAGAAATGCGATTCGCCTGATTATCTAAATAGGTATCGTTGGCAACAAACATATCATTTGGAATCATTTTTTCTACAACCGGATGTCTTCCACCTTTAATATCAATGATACCCTTATCATTAATTTTAGGTTTCACAAAATCATTTTTTTCTGCCACATATGCCAAAGAAGCATATACATCAATTTGTGCAATGGCCTTTGCTGTATTTTGAATACGAACAACCTCATTCGCAATCTTATCACGTATTTCATTAAACAAGTCATATTCTAAAGAATATAATTTATCTTCAGCACCTAGAATGATCTCTTCTAATTCTTTAAGTTCGTTTGTACTGTATCTTTCTGCTCCCGACAAGGTTTGTTTTCGTATATAATCATCTGGAACTAAGTCTTTATAAGAGTTTGTTACCTCTAGGAAATATCCAAACACACGATTATATTTGATTTTCAGACCTTTTATAGCAGTTCTTTCTCGTTCTCTTGTTTCTAGTTCTGCAATCCAAGTTTTACCTTCTGTCTTTGCTTGACGAAGTTTATCTACCTCTTTATGAAAACCTTTCTTAATAATTCCACCTTCCCTGACAGTGATGGGAGGCTCTTCTATAATAGAATTTTCAATTAATTGAAAGATATCATCTAAGGTGTCTAAGTTCTTATATAGTTCTGTTAATAATTTAGAGTGAAAAGACTCTAAAAGATATTTAATATGTGGAATCATAGAAATAGATGACTTAAACGCCATTAAATCTCTAGGGTTTCCCGTCCGATAACTTATTTTACTAATAAGTCTTTCCAAATCATAGATAGGGTTTAAATATTCCCTTATTTCTTCCCTTGTAATTAAACTTTGATTTAATTCATATATTGCATCCTGTCTATTTATAATAGATTCTTTTGCAATCAAAGGTTGTTCTATATAAGAACGTAAAGTTCTAGCTCCCATAGCTGTTTTAGTTTTATCAAGCACCCAAAGAAGAGAACCACGCTTTTGCTTCTCTCTTAAGGTTTCAACAAGTTCTAAGTTTCTTCTGGTAGATGTATCTAAGACCATGAACTTTCCTGTGGAATATGGAGTTAATGTAGTCAGATGCTCTAGAGAATTTTTCTGAGTTTCAAATAAGTATTGAAGCAAAGAACCTGCTGCAATCATCCCACATTCATAATCTGCTAATCCAAGCCCCTCTAATTGTATTAATTTAAAGTGTTCTTTCAAGGCATTTTTACATCGTTCATCATCAAAATACCAAGGCTCTAATGCAGAAATGGAAGCACCCACTCGGTATTTCATATCATCAATATTAACCCCACTTACATAAAAAGCATCATTACATATGATTTCTGAAGGTACAAACTTATTCACTTCATCTACTAATGTTCTAAGAGAATCTACTTCTGTCACATAATAATCACCTGTTGTAATATCTACTATGGAAATTCCATACTGCTCTCCTATGTATACAATACACATCAAATAATTATTCTTGGTCTCATCTAAAGTATTAAAATTAGTACCAGGAGTTACAACTCGAACGACCTCTCTCTTTACCAGACCTTTTGCTTCTTTCGCATCTTCTACTTGTTCACAAATCGCTACCTTATATCCTTTTTGTATCAGTTTATTTAAATAGGTGTCTACGGAATGATAAGGAACTCCACACATAGGAGCTTTCTCTTCTAATCCACAGCTTTTTCCCGTTAAGGTAATCTCTAATTCTCTTGAGACTAAAATCGCGTCTTCAAAGAACATCTCATAAAAATCTCCTAGTCTGTAAAATAGGATACAATCTTTATATTGGGCTTTTGTCTCTACATATTGCTGCATCATTGGTGTTAATTGTGCCACTTACGATATCTTCCTTTCTCCTATAACTCTTTACCTATAAGAATACTCTAAAATCGCCTTAAATGCAATGTTGGATTTCAAGTCATAGGACATTATCAAAGGACTTTAACGATCGTATATAGATTATTTAAAACCAACCAGTTTTGTGGAAATAGCCGCATAAGGTTCCAGTATCCTCCGCCAAGTAAGCCAAATTCATAGATTAGATTAAGTTTTGCCTCTATACTTCTAGCATCTTCAAACCATACTATATGTTGGATTCCGCTTTCATCTGTATAATTAAAATATGGTGATTGAGCCTCTTCATCGTATAAAATAGTTGCTGAGTATTTTCTAGCAATATCTACTGCTTCTACATTTCCTATTGACATTGCTTCGGTAGTCCCTTGAACAAAAGGTAGTGGCCAATCATAGCCATAGTTTGGAATACCCATATATATTTTCTTGGGGTTTATTACACTAACCGCATATTCCACAACTCGTCGAACTTGATTAATAGGTGCTACAGCCATAGGTGGACCAAAAGCGTACCCCCATTCATAAGTCATTAATAAAACTGTATTTACAATCGAACCAATCTGTTCATAATCATGGGCTTCATACAGTAGTCCCGGTTGATCACTCGATGTTTTTGGCGCTAAATCTACATTTACAGAAAAACCATTCGCATTTAATTTCGTAGTTACATTTCGAATAAAAGAAATAAAGTTATTCTTATCTTCTGATTTTACAAATTCAAAATCCAAATCCAAGCCAAAATAATTTTTCTCATTCATTGTTTCAAGTATATTCTCGATTAACCTGTTTTGCATCGCTACATCGCCAAATAGTATACTTGCCTTTTCCGTACTAAATGTTCCTTCCTCTGTCACGGAAGAAAGTAGCATAATGGGTGCTACTTGACTTGCCAATGCGAGTTCAAGAGCCATTTCATCTTCTGTAGGAATTAATTCTCCTTCTAAGGTAAATCCATACCCAAAGATTGTTAAGTAAGTGATATAAGGCAAGGCCTTCCTAAGTATCAATTCATTAATATACTGATATGCATATCCATTGACAGCATTTAAACCTAGGGACTTCTCCTCATAAGTGATTACTAGCTCTTCTCCTATTATCAGTATGGTTCTTTCAATTAAGGTCGGATTATTTTGTAATAATTGTGTTGTAGATATTCCATATTGTGCTGCCACCGATTCCATGGTCTCGCCTTCCGTTACTGTGTGGATTTGCACAGGAAATAAGATGACGATTGTTTGACCGGTTACTAATGTGTTGATACTTTGTAATCCATTGTCTGTTATTAGACGTTGCATATTAACACCGTAGAAATTTGCAATTTCAAAAATTGATTCACCCGATTTTACTACATGTATTATCATAAAAACCTTCCCCATATAGTTGTTATAAACTAAGATATGGGAAAGGTTTAAAATAGTTACTATTATTATTGATTCATCCACTTCTCTACTAATGTATTTCTATTTAGATCATAGATAGAAATCTGATAATCATACCCAATAATATAAAGATATTGATCAATGTAAAGACCTCTTGCATCTACATAATAACTAAAGTTATAGTTACTATCCATTAAAGGACTTACTAGATTTTGTGAAAACCCTTTTTCTCTGTCATAAGAAAAAGTACGATACTCACTAAACCAACTATAATTGTTTCGATTAAATTGGTAATTACCTTCTACCATAAAACCGATTATATTTCTTTCTGGACTAACCAATACCGCTCTATGGTTATACATAGCTGGAGAATGACTCACTTCTGTTAGTACCAGTTTATGAATCTCCTTTACATCACTAGGATTTGATATATCAAACATTGATAATTTCACTCCAGTAGTTGCTCCCGTATTAACATCTGCCTCATAACCAAGCCCTAACAATAAATCTTCAGAATAAAAATGTAGATACTCAGAAAATCCACTTATCTTTAATTCTCCTAAAATTTTAGGATTCTGAGGATCTGATAAGTCCACTGAGAATAGCGGGTCTACATTTCTAAAGGTTACAAAATATCCCATGTCTCCAAAAAATCTTGCAGAATAAATCTGTTCACTCGGTGCTAGATTTTCTATGCTTCCAACCATCTTTAAATTAGAATCTAAGACATAGAGGCTATTCGTTCTGTCATCATTTAATGCAGCAATTTCTCTATTATTATAATTTTGATAATGGTAAACAGTAGAAACGACACGAAGATATCCATTATATTCATCTAGCGAAAATGAGTCATTAATAGTTCCTTTAAAGGTTCCAGTGGCTGCAGGGGATATTCTTCCATCCTTATAAGAGAACTTTAAAATTTCACTCTCATTATATGGTGTGCCCGCTTCATAATCTCTTCCCCATATACCATTCACAATATAAATATTGTCATTGCTTACATAAAATTGAGATGCATTTGCCACAACAGCCATTTTATCCGTAAAATCTGTAGGATTTTTTATGTCTGCAGAAGTAGCCACTACATATCCAGTAGAATTAATTTCTGCAGGAATATAGATACATTCTATTGGCAAAGGTTTGCTGTTTACAGAAGGTACATATGCTTCTACTGCATCTTCCAATTTATTATCTGTATTCATATTTACATAGTAATTTGTAAATAAATAAACATAATCTCCTGATTTTCTAGAGCTTTGAAAACTTCCATCTTGAGTAAGTGAGCTCAATAGCTCAGGGGATTTTTTATTTGCTATATCATAGATATTTAAAGTAACTTGACTCTTTCTTGCTGTCATACTTCCATTTTCATATATAGGCAAAATATGATACTCATAGTTCGCTTCAATGATTACCAATCGATTTCCGTCAATATAAATTTCCGGAATATAACTATCTTTGCTCATTTTATTTATTTCAGACTTCAATTCCAAATGTTCACCATTTACCTTGATAATCTGAACAGTACCATTCTTTTCATTGGAAAGGTAAATATAATCTCCGTCGGTTTTTATGATGTCGCCTTCATCGACTCCTTCTACCTGGATATTTGTTTTAGAGTAATCTTTAGAAGAGTTTCCTGAAGTATTTGAATCTGCTGGGCTGGATGAATCCGTTACTGTCATTTCTTCTTTGGCTCCACCTGCAAGCATATTTACTCCATCAGAAAACATCGTGACCCAGGAAATAGTTTTTTTCAATTTCTTAAATTCCTTATACAAAGATTCATAGGAATCTACTGTAGGAATACTATCTTGAGTTTCTAAAGCATTCTCTGTTAACGTATTTACTGGTTCCAAATTCCCTTTTACATTTGGTATCAAAATCATAAGCAAAATAGCCGCAGCTATCACACCTGATATTTTAAAAACATTATTTTTATTCTTCCCACTTTTATTTTTTACTCTGTTTTTTAACTTCATCTCCATATTCTTCGGTTCTAGAGACTCTGGCACTTCTATCTTACTTGTTTGTTCTTTTATTTTATTCATAAGATCTTCATTATTCATAAGAGTTACCTCCTTATATTTCTAATATGGCTCTTAATTTATCAAGTGCTCTGCTTTGTACTGATCTAACAGTATTATGATTCATGTGTAGAGTTTTTCCTATTTCTGAGCTTTTATATCCTGCAAAAATTGACATAGATAGAATTATCCTCTCTTTGTTCGAAAGGGATAACAAAGCCGAATCAAGGTCTTCATAGGTTTCCTTTTCAAGGACAGGAATATCTGTCTCAAGCTCCAAAGGAACTGTTTTATTAACGTAATCTTTTAACTTACGCTTACATTTAACAGACAATATTTTAAATATCCACCCCCTAAAGGCTTGTTCTTCCTTTAGTTTTGAGATTCCATAATAGGCATCTACAACAGTTTCACTCACTACATCTTCAGCATCATGTGTATTCCTTAGAGTGTAGTAAGCAAATCGGTATAAATCCTTATAAATCTCCTGATACAACTGTGAAAAGGCCTCTGGATCCATATTTTTTGCCTTCCTTACTAACATATCCATTTGAGTTTGCTCCATTATTTCCTCACCTCTGTTTCGAAATGCATTTCGTGAAAGATGCTTTTAACACCTTACATAATATAAGTGTAATAAAATACCACTTTTGTTGCAATGAAAAAAATTAATTCCTAAATTAAATCTTAGGAATTATTTTACCGTTTGCAAAACCCGAAAATTCTTGAAAGAATGTTTCTTCGACTTTTTTCATATACACCACAACGTCTGTATCATCTATAAAATGAACTTGAATTTGAATCGAGCCTATAGATTCATCAATAATATGGCTCTTTATAAAAAGAGTTTTTTCTAAAACCCATGCAGCTGAAGTTACACAATCCATATTATAATGTCCAAATTTACTTTCTATTTGCTTCCCTAAACCAAAAGTTAGCTCTTGTATACCACTTTCATTTTCATAGTAAAGGATCCCAGAATCTTCTTTTAATTCAATTTGAATCGTTTTAAGATTCATGGGATTATCATCAAATTTATATGAATGTCCATTTATTTTATTTACGAAAGAGCTTGTTTGCTCTCCTATTACTGCTTTGATATGATTTTCTTTTAAAGCGACTTGTAGTGCCTCAAATGCTTCGCTATCCTTTGCTAAAGGTTTATCGGATAGAGTTTCATAGATTTCTCTCCAAAAGATATCATAGATTGCTTGAACTCCGCCAGCTAATCCTTGCGTATCCGCAGTTGTAACGATAAGTAAATCTTCTTTTGGCAAACAGATAGCTAATTGGCCACCCATTCCAAATAATGCGAATCCATCATTTCTGATTCTCCAAAACTGATATCCATACCCTTGTTTTTCTTCGATAGAACCTCCCTTAAGAAAGGTATCGATTTGCTTTTTAGTAGCTTCCTTTATATACCACTCTGGAATAAGTTGTTTGCCCTCTGACCTTCCATCATGCATCACTAGCCATGCCACTTTAGCTAAGTCCATAGTTGTTGCCATAAGACCAGAGCCACCCATAGATACTCCATTTGGATCCGATATAATATAAGCATCTTTTGAAAATTCAAGTTCATCTAAAACTTTCCCACGTAAATAATCCAACATTTTCATTCCACTTAATTTTTCAACTAAAGCAGCCAAAGTATGGCTAGAAGAAGTGTCATAGGAGAAAATGCTTCCTGGATGATGGGAAGGCATGGTAATAAAAAAGCTTTTCACCCAGTCTTCTTTTAAATTCAGTTTATATGTAGTATTTTCATGGGCTGTAGCCATCTTTAGCATATCTTTAATAGTCATTTCTGCTATATAAGGATGCACTCCCGATTCAGGAAGCATTTCAGAAAAATGATCTATAATCTTATCCTCTAAAGAAAGTTTACCTTCCTCTGCTAATAAACCAATTGCAATGGAGGTAAAACTTTTAGTTACAGAAAACATGCGATGTAGAGTCTCTTCTTTATAAGGTGCATAATAAGTTTCTGTAAATAGTTTACCATAACGTATCATAAGTAAACTATGCATTGGAATTCCGTTGTTTTCTAAGGCTTTTATAAATTTCAATATATTTTCAGAAGAAAATCCTACTTCTTCAGGAATCGCTTTTATAAATCGACTCATAATAAACCTCCATTTTAGCTTATTTTTGTACCTAAGTAATAGAAACCTTTGGCTTCATCTAATTTTACATCTACAATTTTTCCGATTAGACTTGCATCTCCTGGAAAGTGCACCAAAGCATTGTTACTTAAACGTCCCGTTACCAAGTTCTCATCTTGCCCATTTATTTCTTCAACAAGGACTTTTTCAATCTTTCCTTTATCTCTAGCAAACAGTTCTGAAGAAATAGATTTCACCTCTACTAATAAACGATCAAAACGTTGTTTTACAACATCTTCTGGTATTTGATTTTCCATAATTGCAGCAGGTGTACCCGTACGTTTAGAATAAATAAAGGTATAAGCACTATCATATTTAACTTTTCTAACTACATCTAATGTTTCTTCAAAATCTTCCTCTGTTTCTCCTGGGAATCCTACAATAATATCTGTTGTAAGAGAAATATCAGGAACAGCAGCTTTTATCTTCTCTGCGACTCTAATATAATCTTCTTTTGTATAGCGACGATTCATAATCTTTAATATATTTGTACTTCCTGATTGAAGTGGTAAATGTAGTTGTTTACAAATCTTTTTAGAGTTTTTCATCACTTCTATTAATTCATCGGATAGATCTTTTGGATGAGAAGTCATAAAACGAATTCTCTCTAGTCCTTCTATCTTTTCTACTTCTTGTAATAACTCAGCAAAAGACATAGGAGTGTCTAGATTCTTTCCATAAGAGTTTACGTTTTGACCCAATAGCATAATTTCAACTACACCGTCTTTAACCAAATCTTTGATCTCATTTACAATATCTTGAGCATTTCTACTGCGCTCTCTACCTCTTACATAAGGTACAATGCAATAGCTGCAAAAATTATTACAACCAAACATTATATTCACGCCTGATTTGAATGAATATTTTCTTTCATTAGGAAGATCCTCTATGATATCTTTTGTACCTTCCCAAATATCAATCGTCATTTTATCTTCATTTTTACGTATCCACATAAGCTCAGCTAGCTTATAAATATTATGAGTACCAAAAATAATATCAACAAACTTATAACTTTTCTTGATTTTTTCTACTACTTCTTCCTCTTGCATCATGCAACCGCAAAGTGCAATTCTCATATTTGGATTTTTCTTTTTCAAAGTTTGCAAAAATCCCAATCTTCCATAAACCTTTAAGTTAGCATTTTCTCTTACTGTGCAAGTATTATAGATTACAAAATCTGCTTCCTCTGAGGATGTTGCTTCATAACCTACTTCTTCTAAGATACCAAGAAGCTTTTCGGAATCACGAGCATTCATTTGGCAACCAAAAGTTTGAGTACAAGCAGTTAATTTTCTTCCTAGTTTTAGCTCTTGCTTTCTTACCCATTCCTTCATTTTTGCAATATAATAATATTGTCTTTCAGGCTCTGTTAAAGGTGCTTCTTCCATTAAATCTATCTGTGTAAAATCAATTTTTGACAATGACATTTCTTTTCTCCTGTATTTTCATTTCTTTATTTTCTCACTTGTCCATTTCCATAGATAATGTATTTTAAAGAACATAATTCTTTAAGTCCCATTGGTCCTCTAGCATGTAACTTTTGAGTACTAATACCAAGTTCAGCACCAAAACCAAATTCAAAACCATCCGTAAATCTAGTCGAAGCATTTACATAAACAGCCGCCGCATCGATTTCATTTAAAAATCTTTGAGAATTAGCATAATCATTTGTAATAATAGCTTCAGAATGTTTGGTATTATAGTGATTGATGTGTGCGATTGCTTCCTCTATATTAGCAACTACTTTTGCAGAAACAATATAGTCAAGATATTCTGTTCTAAAATCATCTTCTTCTGCTAATGTTGCTGAAGGAAGAATTCTAGTTACAACTTCATCGCCTCTTATCTCTACTTGTTTCTCATCTAATACTTCTTTTAGAAGTGGTAAGAATTCGTCTGCTATTTTCTCATGTATTACCAAAGACTCACAAGCATTACATACCCCAACTCTTTGAGTCTTTGCATTAAAAATAATATCTAAAGCCATTTTATAATCGGCAGATTCATCTACAAATATATGACAATTTCCAGTTCCTGTTTCAATTACTGGAATCGTGCTGTTTTCAACAACAGCTTTGATTAGCCCAGCACTACCTCTTGGAATTAAAACATCAACATACTCATTTAATTTCATAAATGCATTTGTGGTTTCGCGATTGGTGTCTTCAATCAATTGCACAGCATCCTCAAAATCATTCCTATTTTTTAGAGTCTTGCGGATAATTTCAACAATTTTTTTATTGGATTCTATCGCATCACTACCACCTTTTAAGATAACTGGATTGCCTGTTTTAAAACATAAACCAAAAGCATCTGCAGTTACATTAGGACGCGCTTCATAGATAATGCCAATTACTCCAAGTGGGACCCTTTTTTGACCTATCACAAGACCGTTTGGCCTCTGGGTCATAGATAATACTTCTCCAATAGGATCGTCAAGTTGAGCAACTTGTCTAAGCCCTTCTGCCATTCCTTCTATTCTTTCATGATTTAATAAAAGTCTATCTACTAGACTTTTTTTCATGCCATTTTTATTCGCAGCTTCTATGTCTAACTTATTCGCTTCTAAAATATCTGCTTCATAATCGATAAGTGCCTTTGCAACAGCTTCTAAAGCTTGGTTTTTCTTAGTTGTTTCAAGAATAGATAGCTTAAGCGTTGTTTCTTTCGCTCTTTTTCCAATCTCAATTAAAGACAACATATTAAACGCCCCTCTCTTCAGTTAAAACAAGGTCTGGTTTCTTATCATGTTCATCATTATATACAGATTCAAATACCTGAAATTTATAAGCTAATGCTATTTTATAATGATTATTCGGCTTATCTAAATATTTATCATAATATCCGGCCCCATATCCCACACGGTTATTGTCTTTGTCAAAGGCAACACCTGGCATAATCAATAAAGCATTTTTATCTTCCGCCTTTTCACAATCTTTTGGTTCTAAGATTCCAAATTTACTTTCCTCTAGATCATCTTCACTTTCAATGTAGAAAAATTCTATTTCTTTCCCCATTACTTTTGGTAATGCAACTTTTTTCCCTTCTGAAAGTGCCTTTTGTATTAAAGGTCTTGTCATTACTTCGTTTCCAAAACTAACATAGGCATAAATACAAGTCGCTTGTTTATACTCTTCCATGTTCATAAGTCTGTCTAGAATTGTTACACTTCTATAAACCGCATCATCTTGAGAAAGAGTTTGGCGATATCCTTTAACAAGCAATCGAGCTTCTTTTTTAGTATATGTCATCTAATCTCATCTCCAACTTTTTTCGAATTCCTAATTTATAAAAACGTATAGACTATCATTATTCATAGAGATACACTTTATATAGGGTGAATTTTCATGAAGCAATAGATTGTTCTTTGGGTATTGGTATACGTCTATAAATGATTGAGGTTTTTTTAGTAATTTTCCTGGTATTTTTCTTTCTGTCATAATCAAATCATTAACTACATCTTTTATGACAATATCATTTTCATAATAAAAATCTATTTCTTCTTTTATCAAGCTATAAAAATCCGTTCTGTCTTCATTTTTCAAAATAATGTATGGAGTTCCACCCAAAATAACTGGATTTGATAAATCTTCTAAAGTAGTAATCCCTTGATTAATTCCAACCTTAATTTCTTTTGAAGAATATTTATAAAAAACAATTTCTTCTTTATTTTCTTCAGGTATTATTCTAGAATAAATCAAATAATCATCCATTACTTTAATATTACAAAATGTTTTTGAGAAATAAGCTTGATCAATTACATCGATAAATACATTTTCTTGTTTTAACAATATGTCTGAAATCATTTGTTTTACATTAATGAAGCCAATATTTTCAACAACAACTTCTGATTTCTCAAGTACAGAAAAACGATTATCTTTTAATAAGTTGAATCCTGTTTTAATGGCACATATGTTTTTTGAAATAGGAAGCATTTTTTCAATACCACCTATAGAAAGGCTTTCATCTGTGACCTGGTGTGTTGCTTTCTCTTTAATATTATAAAGAAATAATTCAAAGTCAAAAAAACTTTGATATGTATTTGCTGAATTTGTCTTTAAATATTCATGCTGTATTAATAAAAAGTTTTCATCTAATACAAAAAGTTTCACCTTCTTTTGTGTAGGATAAATACTTAATTCTTCTTCAATCGTATAAATAGGGACGCATTGTTCTGTTTCAAGATGATATCTGTAAATAATGATTTCAACTTTTCCTTTTTCCAAGAAGTTACATTCCGAAAAATATAAGTAACCTATATTCGCCCAAATATCAATAATCTCCCAAATATCATACTTGTGGATGAGAGGCATCACCTCTTCCTTTACATTTGCATCTACTCGAAAAATAGTATATTTTTTGCTCTGAATATTTTCTATTTCTCTTTCATGATTTCCAATTAATAAAATAAGATCATCTTTTATTGGATAGTATTCAACATCTTCTGTATTCTTAATAATTCGTATGTCCATGTTGTTTCCTCCCGTCGATTCTTATCAGTCCTCAAGATAATCAATTAAATTAAAATTATTGTCCTTATGAGCTGTAAAAAGGGTTCCCATTTTTTTGCCATTTAGTATTTCATATAGTACACTTAAGTCTTTTCCATTGGCAATAACCATATCTGCACCTGAATCCGTTGCAATTTTAGCTGCCATAAGTTTTGTAGACATTCCACCAGTTCCAACATTACTACTAGAAGAGTCTTTTCCCATATGGAACAATTCATTGGTCAATTCCGGAACCAAATCAATAAATTTAGCATCTGGATTTTGATTCGGATCGTCTGTAAATAATCCGTCAATATCAGATAATAAAATCAATAGATCAGCGCCTACAAGTCCAGTTACAATTGCAGAAAGACGGTCATTATCTCCGAATTGAATCTCATAGGTTGAAACAGTATCATTTTCATTTACTATTGGAATTACTCCCATTTTAAATAGTTCTTCAAATGTATTCCTAGCATTGTATCTAGAAAGGTTATTCACTACAGTGTCTTTTGTCATTAAAATTTGAGCAGACACTTGACTATATTCAGAAAAAAGTTTTTGGTATATTAGTATTAAGTTTGCTTGTCCAATGGCTGCACAGGCTTGCTTTTCAGATAGAGACATCTTCTTTTGATCTAATCTTAAAACATTTTTACCAACAGCAATGGCACCCGAAGATACTAAAACAATATCTTTTCCTTGATTTTTTAAATCACATAGAGTCCGAACCAGCTTTTCTAACTTTTGTAAGTTAATTCCACCTGTCGTATTATGGGTAAGAGAAGAAGAACCAACTTTAACTACAATTCGCTTCTTATCTTTTAGTTTTTGTCTATAGTCCATTAGAACCTCCAATAGTAATTATAAGTGTTATTATACTACGGAGCGTAACGTTTGGCAATTGCTTCTGCCATTTTGATTCCATCCATAGCAGCAGATGTGATGCCTCCAGCATAACCCGCACCTTCTCCACAAGGATAGATTCCCTTAATCTCATTTTCAAAAAATTCATCTCGCAAAATTCTTACAGGAGAAGAAGTCCTACTTTCAATACCCGAAAGCAATGCATCTCCTCTGTTAAAACCTTTGATTTTAGTTCCAAAAACTTCTACTCCTTCGATAATTGATTGACTAATAAAATCTGGAAGTATTTTTCTCAAATTAGCTAGCATATAACTTCCTTTTATTTGTGGAATCACTTTACCGATTTCTTTACTTTCTACATTTTCACAAAAATCCTTGTAAAGTTGAATTGGAATCTTTCCATTTCCCAGATTGTAAGCAGCAGACTCGAGCTCTCTTTGAAACTCTAGGCCAGCTAATGGATGTGAAGTCATATAATCATTTGGTGTAATAGAAACAATTAATGCACTGTTGGCATTTTCGCTATCTCTGTCATGATAACTCATACCATTTACGGCTAGTCTTTTCTCTTCTGAAGATGAATTTACTACGAACCCTCCTGGGCACATACAAAATGAATAGATGCTTCTACCAGTTTCTAAGGTGTGACTTAGCTTATAATCTGCTACTGGTAAATATGGACTTTCTTCCACTCCATATTGCGACTTGTTAATTAATGTCTGAGGATGTTCAATTCGAACTCCCATGGCAAAAGTCTTAGTCTCCATATGGATTTTGTGATTATACAGGTTCTCAAAGGTATCTCTTGCACTGTGACCAATTGCTAAAATTGCAACTTCACATGGCAGCTCCTCCTTTTCATTTATTACTACTCCCACTAGTTTTTTGTCTTTTATTTGGAAATCAGTAACCTGACTTGTAAATCTCACTTCACCACCAAGTTCAATAATCTTTTTTCGAATATTTTTAACTACATCTCTTAGTAAGTCTGTTCCAATATGAGGTTTGTTTATATAAAGAATCTCCGCTGGCGCACCTGCTTCAACAAAAACCTCTAATACTTTTCTACTTCTTCCATAGTTGTCTTTAACAAGTGTATTTAGTTTCCCATCGGAAAAAGTACCTGCTCCACCTTCACCAAATTGAACATTAGAATTCACATTTAACTTATTATGATTCCAAAAGTCTTCTACTGATTTAGCTCGCTTATCTACATCTTCGCCACGTTCTAATATGATTGGTTTATATCCATTTTCCGCAAGTAAAAGTCCACAATATAACCCAGCTGGTCCAGCACCAATAATAACCGGTTTATGTTTAAGTACTGTGTTACCATGAGGAGGAAATTGATATTTCACATCATTTGCTTTTAAAACATTTGTGTTATTATGTAGCGATTTAATTACCTTTTTCTCATTTAAAACCTCGGCATCTATTGTATAAATAATCTTTATATCATTCTTTTTTCTTGCATCAATAGAGCGCTTAACAATTATAGTTTTTTGTAACTGTTCCTTATTAATCTTTAATGTTTTTAAAACTACATTTTCTAAATCCTCATTACTATGGGAAGGAGAAAGCTTTAATTGTAATATTCTTATCATCTTAATGTCCTTTTTATTTTAGATTTTTCCGGCATGAAAACCAGCTAAATATCCACTCGTCCAAGCCCACTGTAAGTTGTAACCTCCACATGCTCCATCTACATCTAATAGTTCACCTGCAAAATATAAGCCTGGAATAAGTTTTGATTCCATCGTTTCTGGAATAATATTAGAAGTGGAGATTCCTCCTGCACATACTTGTGCCTGATCAAACGATTTTGTGTCATATACTTTAACTTTAAATTCTTTTATAACTGATACTAAGGTATGCTTTTCCTTTGAGTTTAATGTATTCATTTTTCTATGTAGAGAAAGTTTTGCTTCTTTTATTAAAGTTAAAGATAATTTCTGATTTAAAAAGCCACTTACAACTTCCTCTATCAACTTGTCTTTTATATAATTAGAATCTTCTAGCTTCTCCAAAAGAATAGATTTATCTAAATCCGGTAAAAAATCAAGGGAAATCATGATATCCTTTTTTTCTTTTAAGGCTACAGAAGCAAATCTACTTATTTGAAAAACAGGAATACCAGATACACCATAATCTGCTAACTGTAGTTCTCCAGTATCCTCAATAATCATCTGCTTGTCAATAAAAAGTTTTATTTTGCCTTGTGTTCTGATTCCTTTTAGGCTTTTAAAACAGTCATCTTTGCAACACAATTGTACTAAAGCAGGAACTGGCTCAATAAGTTTATGACCTAAACTTTTAGCCAAGTCATATCCACTTCCATCCGAGCCAGTAACTGGAGCTGCTTTTGAACCTGTGGCTAAAATAATTGCATCACAATAGATTTTTTCTTTTTTTTGCGTAACTAAACAAAAGTCTTTTTCTCTTTTTATGATTTCATCCACTTTCATTTCATAAAGAATAGATACTCCTAATCGCTTAAGTTCCGTTTGCAGTACAGTTAAGACAGATGAAGCTTGTTCAGAATAAGGATAAATATAATCATTTTTATTTTTTATATATAAGCCAAGACGATCAAAAAAGTCTAAGGTTTCTTTCACTCCAAATTTCTCCAAAGAAATCTGAGAAAATTCTGGGTCTGTACCTCTATAGAATTCTGCTCTTTGATTCATATTTGTAAGATTGCATCTTCCATTTCCTGTAGCCAGGATTTTTCTTCCCATTCTATTTGTATGTTCTATAATTGTTACATCAGTACCTTCTTGTTTGGCAACAATGGCAGCCATCATACCGGCTGCTCCCCCTCCTACAACTACAATTTTTCTATTCATTGCTTACCCTTTCTAACTGCTGTATGTTTCCAAAAACTCATACAACTCTCCTATATTTTCAAAATATTTGCCGTTTAGTATTTCAAGTTGCATTTCATCTGGTAAATCTACCATCTTAATATCTGTATAAGCATATACCTGATCATCCTCTATTTGGTAAACAGTTACATTACCTCTTTCAATCTTTAAATAAAATAAATATTCAGGTTCCTTAATATGAAAGGTTTTTCTTAAAACAATAACACTACTTGAAAAAGAAACTAGTTCAAAACTAACTAAACCTTCTTTTATTTCTACTTCTTTTAGTTTTTCCATATATTTATTTAAGTAATTTATCAAATCATTTCTTGTATAACCTAGGAATTCAATGGGCATAGGTAATGTTTCTTCTTTTATTGTATTATCATTTAACATATATGTTTCAAGAATATAATTAGTCTTTCTATTAATGATAGATTCTTTTACACGATCCGCTACAACCACATTTGTTGCCTGTGGCATCGTTGTTGTTTCTATGTTTGTTTCTGCTTGCAAGCTTATTTTTGTAACTTGATATCCTGCATAATATATTAACATAAAAGTAATACCTAAAATAAAAAAGCAAGCAACATACAATTTTTTCATGAGTTTCACACTCCTTTTTTGTATATTATCTGCTTTTTTATATTCAATTATACATATTCTTTATAATAAGTGTAATTTTTTAGCAATAGAAACAATTTTATCCCCTTTAGGAACACTATATAAGTCCTCTTCTTGTACACACTTAAACAATAGCAATAAAACCACATATATGATACCACCAGCTAATACAGATATGCTTGTACAAAGAATGTTACTTTTTGTAAAACTAAAAAGAGCTGCATAGATTGCATACACTCCGATTCCCATGATAAGTGAAGATAAGGTTGGTAATACAAAGGTTCTTAAGATTTCTTGTTTGTAAGATAAATACTTCCTTATCGCTCTCGCATTTAAAATACATATAAACACTGCAAACAAAATATAAGCAGCTGTCACACCATAGATTCCCGTATTAAATACACCAATTAATATCACAAGTATAATCAAATGTGCAACTAAGGAAATCGCAGCATGAATCACAGGGAGCTTCATCTGATTAATCCCTTGCAAAATAGCATTTGTTATCGTAGATAATGAATATACTACAACTGCTAGTGTTCCATATCTCAATAAATTAACATCTACCATACTATATTCCGTGAATAATAGTTTAATTATAGGTTCTGCTAGAACTGAAAGGCCTACCGCAGATGGAATGGCTACAAGCATTGCAAATCGAAGAGCATAATGTACCTTGCTCACTAATCTCCCTTTATTTCCAGAAGCCATAGTTTCACTAAAGTTAGGAACAATCGCTACCGATAAAGCAGTGGCTATAGCGATAGGTAACGTAGTTAATACCTTGTATTTATTTGTAAAAATCCCCCATAAAGAGGCAATCAAATCACTGGTATATCCTTCTTTCGTAGATAGAATGCTACTAAAAATCGCTCCATCTAAAGTGGTACCTATATTGAATATAATTGAACTTAAAATAATTGGAGCTGCTGTAATTAACAATAGCTTTGTAATATGAGAATAAGATTCTTTTATTCTTGTTCTATCTCTACGCATTTGCTTGCGCAATAACCCTTTATATGCAACAAACACTAAAATCAAGAACAGAAGTCCTGCTACTGCTCCCATCAAGGTACCAAAAGTACCACCAGAAGCACCATAGGCTTCCGCATAAGACTCTGTAGACAGTACCGAATCCACCATAGAGCCATAATTAAATAGATATAATGCAGCTGCAATGCTAAGAATCGCATTTACAATCTGTTCGATTATTTGAGATATAGCAGTAGGTATCATTGTCCCCATGCCTTGGAAATATCCCCTAAGTATACCCATAATAGATAAAACAAAAAGTGTAGGTCCTAAGACTTTTAGTGCTAAAGCACTCATTGGCTGACTATTCAATGTTCCTGCTATAAATTCTGCTCCAAAAAAGGTAAAAGATCCCGTAATAATTCCAACAATTATAGCCAATAGCATGGCCGATTGAAACACACGATAAGAATTCTTATATTTACCTTCTCCATTTCGCGTGGCAACCAATTTTGAAACTGCCGTAGGCAAGCCATAGAAGGATAAGAGCAACATAACAGAATAAGGTTCAAAAGCATAAGAATAATATCCCATTCCTTCGTCTCCTATAATATTCGTTAAAGGAATACGATACAATAGACCGATTATTCGAACTATAATAGAAGCCGCCGCTAAAATCGTACCTTGTACAATAAAATTGGTTTTTCTTCTATTGTTACTCATTGAATACATCCTTTCTTGTAAAGGCTTCTGGTAGAAGTTCAGAAAGACTATGTTCTCTTATACCCTTTTCTTTATCCTCCAATACCACTTTCCCTTCTAGCATAAATTCAGACATAAATTGTCTGCAAATTCCACAAGGATATGTATATGCACCACCTGCTGATACAACTGCAATTTTACTAAATTTAGTATAGCCCTCTGAAATAGCTTTCACCATTGCGGTTCTTTCTGCGCAAATAGCAGCTCCATAAGAAGCATTTTCAATATTGCAACCACTAAATACTTTTCCGTCCTCTGTTAAAAGCGCTGCACCTACCTGAAAATTTGAGTAAGGGGTATAGGCTTTTGCCAGTCCCTCTTTTGCTTTTTTTAATAGTTCTTCGTTAGTCATAGTAGTTTCCCCCTTATTTATTCTCCGAGATGTTACTTTACGCATTATTATAGAATTAGATTGTTATTCTATAACAATCTTGTCTGTTCGGTTACTTTGTACAATACAAACCCAAGTCTTTCCTTGATTTAAAGTAATCTCTTTTCCCTCTGAGTCATAATATCTTGTAGGACCAAACTCCGTATCCTTTTTCCAAGTAATATCAATTACCTGTCCATTTGTTAGATATTTCCCTTTTCCTGACCCACTTACTGTTATATCCAAATATTCTGTGTCACCAATCGCTCTCGTATCACAAAATTGCATAATTATATTTTTATATGCCAATTGGTTTCCAGTTTCTTGATCAATCTGTTTCGTATTATATTGAAAACGATAAAACAGCCCATCTTCACTGTTGTATTCAAACCAAGGTGAATTTATTGCATATCCTGGTGTAAGTTTAACTACAGGAGCTCCATTTGCTAAAGTAATATTTTCTCCATCTGCAGCAAACTTATAATGTCCTGTATAGGAATCTTCATAGTTCGCTCTATACTTCATCGCTTCAACACCTTTTTGCAAGCCTTCTGCACTCGTATAAGCATTATGAGGTGCTTTTCTATCAGAAGTTCTATAATACACTACATTTCCAACCCCTTCAAGGCCACTTAGATTTTGAATATGAGAGCTTGAAAGAAGTGGAGTTGCATAATTTGCTTCACCGTAATGCACGTAAATAGAATCAAATTCTTTTGCAAAATATACATAGTATGTTCTTGCACTACGAACAGATCCAATTTTAGTAAGACTGTCGTAATCCTCAAATATTCCCATTAAACGAGTGATTCCCCCTTCAACAGGAGCTTCATATACTACACCTGCTTTTTCAATTCCGCTTTGTGGTACTGCTACTTTTATATTGTTTAACATAACAGCTACTGGTCTTCTCTTTCCAATCGCTTCATCTATCCATTCTCCAGTTAAGTAACTAGACATCATTCCTTCCCTTGAAACAGTCGTTTTAGGTTCTGTAGTCGTCTCTACTGGTGTGGTTGTTTCAATTGTTTTTGTTGTTTCTTCTATTACTTGCTCTTTATTACAAGCAGCTAAAACTAAAATAGATGCTCCTATTACCATTAATCTTTTTAATGCTTTCATTCCAATAATCTCCTATGTTATGTTTTATTAGTCTAGTTAATCAGAGATTCCTATCCCTAAGTCATCTAGTATCTTACTTTGTTTTTCTTCCATAAGTTGCATTTCTCCGGCTTCCATATGGTCATATCCAAATAAATGTAACATACTATGTGCAACTAAAAATCCCAATTCTCTTTTTAATGAATGTCCATATTTTTCAGCTTGTTCTATAACCTTTTCTACTGAAATAATAATATCACCTAAAATCAATTCTCCAGTTTCAAAATTAAAATATTCCTCTTCACTTTCATCCACCAATGAATAATCAGATGGGCTAGGGAAGTCTGCCATAGGAAATGATAATACATCCGTTGGGCTGTCAATATTTCTAAACTCTTTATTGATTTGAGCTATTTCATTGTTATCTGTAAGAATAACATTTAATTCTACTTCATAAGGGCATTTCTCAAATTCGATGGAAGCTTCTACTACTTTACGTATAATGCTTTCATGCTCAATTGGAAGTAAAATCTCCGTTTCATATTCAATATATAATGTCATTTGTCAGTTTTTCACCTACCTCTACCCTTGGTATCTTTTGGCTTCTTATTCGGACGTGCCTCATAGTCTTCATATGCCTTAACGATTTTTTGAACTAATGGATGTCTAACTACATCCTTACTAGTCAAATAAGAAAATCCAATGTCATCTATTTTTCTTAAAACTTTGGCTCCTACATCTAACCCCGATACTGCACCTACTGGTAAATCTTTTTGAGTTAAATCTCCTGTAATAATAACCTTTGATCCAAAACCAATTCGAGTTAAGAACATTTTCATTTGTGCAGGAGTTGTGTTTTGAGCTTCATCTAATATGATGTAAGCATTGTCTAGGGTTCTACCTCTCATATAGGCTAGAGGAGCTACCTCAATCAATCCTTTTTCCGTGTTTTGTAAAAAACTTTCAGCTCCCATTATTTGATAAAGTGCATCGTATAATGGTCGCAAATATGGGTCTACTTTACTTTGTAAATCACCTGGTAAAAAACCTAATTTTTCTCCAGCTTCTATGGCAGGTCGTGTTAATATAATACGTCCCACCTCATTATTCTTAAAAGCATTGATCGCCATAGCCATGGCCAGATAAGTTTTTCCTGTACCTGCGGGACCAATTCCAAATACAATCATTTTGTTTCTAATTTGATCTATATACTGTTTTTGCCCAAGGGTTTTAGGCTTAATTGGTTTTCCACTAATTGTTCTACAGATTACGTCTCCATCCATTTCAATAAGTTTATCCTGGCTTAAATCAGACGAATTAAGTTTAGATGCATTAGATTCCATTGAAAGCGACAATGCATAATCTACATTTTGTTCCGTAATATCATTTCCTCTTTTTGATAGCTCAATTAATTGGTTTAATACTTTCTTAGCACGCGCTACGGCATCTTCTCCACCAATTATTTTCACTTCTGAATTTCTAGCAATTATTGTAACATGAAGAAATTTCTCTATCTTTTTAATATTTGAATCAAATTCTCCAAAAACATTGACTCCATGTTCCAAAGGTATATCTACTAAGGTTTCAATTAAACTCATCTATAGGTTCGTTCCTCTCTATCATAATAATCTCTTCCGGTACCCCAAGTTTTTCTACTGTAAGAATTTGGCCTGAAGAAACACATGTATTATTTACTATATGTATTTTAACATTATTTCCGATAATTTGAACCCCCTTTTCAATTAATTTTTCTAAATAATAATCAAAATTACTATTTGCAAGGTTTATTGCCTCTTCTTCCGTATAAGTATAATCAATTAATTCATATTCATTATAGTAACACCTATGATAGGAGAATGGAAGATAAAAATTTTTACCAAGATTTAACGTGTTTTCTTCTTCATAGATATCGTAGTATTCATATTTGTGATTGTTTGCAAATAAATAAATCTTTTTTTTAAATACTGTTAAAAAAAATGCTTTTTTTTGATTTCCTGTATATATTTTCTTTTTATCCTTCATTTTAAAGCTGTTATTATATTCATAAATTGTTTTACCAAATATATCTGCATCTGCATTTACATATTCATTGCGAAGCAATTCTTCGAAATCATTTAAAATTTCAACTGTACCCGATACCATTACATCTCCTTTTCCTACAACTATCCCCTCTTTAACCAAGGGAGTACCTGTTCGAGTAATAATGGAAGTAATAACGGCATCTTTTTGTGCAACCAGATCATAAGGTGGCATTTCTTCCTCAACTTTAAGATAATCAAAGTTTTCTTGTATCTTTATAATCAATCTTGTACCAGACAAAGAGGCTGATACCCAGGTAATATCAAAAAATTCATTTCTCAAAAGCTTTTCAATTTTATCACAATCAATCATACTTTTTTTTATTCCATGCTCGATTTCTTCTTCCTCTAAATACTTTATTATCAATTCTTCGGTATAAGTATAGTTTCCCTCGATATGTATATCCCATATAAATAAAGAAAGAATATAAATAATAACTGCGAAACCCAAGATACTGATAAAATATGCTTTTCTTTTACGATATTTATGTAAAAAAAAAGGAAGTCCATACTTTTTTCGAATCATTAGCCTGGTCTTCGTTTTCTTAAGAATCGCTTTCATCTTTCTAAAATCTTTTAGCGAAATACAAAATTCATAACCTAACTTTGTATTTTGTAAATTCCAAATATAGAT
>CAYYVJ010000007.1:39158-43617 GCA_964475115.1 uncultured Lachnospiraceae bacterium | reverse complement strand
AATTTTTGATATAAATTTTTAATATATTTTTTCTCATCACTTACATAGTGTTTTTACTTAATTGTATTTTTTGCCAGGTGAGTCAATAGTTGAAATTGACTTATGGTTGTGGGGAAAGTATAATCAGATTATAAGATGGTTAGGAATGTAATATTTGGAACTTATACAGTTATAAACTAAATTTTAATTCGAAAATGGAGGGAATTTATATGATAAAATCAATCTATTTGGCAGGAGGGTGTTTCTGGGGAACAGAAAAGTATCTTCAAAATATTTCGGGAGTAATAGAAACGGAAGTTGGTTATGCAAATGGGAATACTCAGAATCCCAGTTATGAAGAAGTTTGTAATAAAAATACTGGGCATGCAGAGACAGTAAAAGTGGCGTATGATGAGAATCGAATTTCTCTTTCTTATATACTAAACCTCTATTATGACGTGATTAATCCGGTGAGTATAAACAGGCAAGGCGGAGATGTGGGATCTCAGTATAGAACTGGGATATACTATATAAATCCAGTAGATGTAGCAGAGATTCAAAATTCGATTTCAGAATTACAAAAGAAATATGAAGAAAAAATCAGAATTGAGGTTTTACCACTTAATAATTATTATAGAGCAGAAGAATATCATCAAAAGTATTTAGATAAAAACCCATCTGGATACTGTCATATAGGAGTAGATAAGTTCGAAAAGGTGAAGGAAGCTAGAGATCCTAATAAAAAATATACGAAGAAATCAAAAAAGGTTTTAAAAGAAGAGTTATCTGAATTGCAATATCATGTAACACAAGAAAATGGAACAGAATTACCATTTGAAAATGAATATAATGATATGTTTAAAGAGGGAATTTACGTGGATATTACTACAGGGCAACCTCTATTTGTGTCTGATGATAAGTTTGAGTCTGGTTGTGGTTGGCCAAGTTTTTCAAAACCAATTGATGATGCGCTTGTTGTAAGCCAGGTGGACAAAAGTCATGGAAGGATACGAACAGAAATAAGGAGTAAGCTTGGAGATGCTCATCTTGGACATGTATTTACAGATGGTCCAGAGGAGTTAGGTGGATTAAGATACTGTATTAATAGTGCCTCTTTAAAATTTATCTCAAAAGAAGATATGGAGAGAAAAGGATATGGAGAATATCTTTCTATGTTTTCCTAAACGAAAGAATAGATTTCAAAAGAAAATAAATGCGTTGAATTAAAACAGATAAAAAGTGATACAATGCGGAGGCAAGAATGAAAAAAGAAAAGAAAGTACAAGATACATTTGTAGAGCAAACCTATTTGATTATGAGTAAACATATTAATGGTTATGGAAGGTTATTTGGTGGTCAGTTGTTGCAGTGGATTGATGAAATGGCTGGAATAGTAGGAAAACGTTTTTCCGAATCAGAGGTAACTACGGCTGCCATTGATAATTTAAACTTTAAAGAAGCTGTATACCTGAATGATATGATTGTATTAATTGGTCGTATTACTTATGTTGGTAATACTTCAATGGAAGTTCGTGTAGATACTTATATAGAAGATTTAAATGGTATGAGAAAAATGATTAATAGGGCATATGTTGTAATGGTTGCTATTGACAAAGATGGTAATAAAGTAGAAGTACCAAGATTGCTTGCTGAAACGGAAGAACAAAAAGCAGAATGGAAAGGTGGAGTAAAGCGTAACGTATTAAGAAAGGAAAGAAGAAATCAGGGGTTTTAAAAAGTAGGCCAGGGGGGAGTATTTTGAAAAAAGTTATTTCTATATTAATGTGTATGTTTATTATGATGAATTTGATTTCTGTAAAGGTCTATGCAGACATAGGCCCAAAGCCATCTATAGTGATTGAATTTAATGGATTTGAAGGTGAGAAATATTATGCCACCTTGCTAGCCAATGTGGAATCGACGGGACCTTACTCGGTTCTCAAAGATGGCAATAGAAAATATTCATATTATCAAGAAGGTGATGAAGGGTACGCTGTTTTTCTGAAGTTTGTAGAATACAAGGATGAGGATGGATTCTACTTTCTTCAGAATTTTCAAGATTGTACTGAGTCACAACAATTTAGTTGGACTTATTATCCACCAGATGAATTTAAAATCTTACTCTATTTTCCTGAGGCAGATCGTTTTGTCATCAGTGAAGAAAGCTACCAGCGTTACGCCTTTGATAGTTTTTTTGAAGCTGAGATTTCTGGTCTGAATCTTTTGGTTACAACACAGGATAGTGCTAAGATAATCCTAAAAAAGTCATATAATTATACGGATGAAACACTTTCCCTTCTTATTCGTTTTCTATTGACTTTTTTGCTAGAGATTGGAGTAGCTCTCTTGTTCGGATTTCGTGAAAAAAAGCAAATCTGTTTTATTATTTTTATTAATTTGATAACTCAGATTGGACTTAATTTAACTCTTAATATTATTAACTATCGTTCCGGATATATGGCATTTGTAATTTGTTACATTTTATTGGAAATGCTTGTGTTTCTTGTGGAAGCAATTCTATATAATTTGTATCTAAAGAAATATAGTAAAAAGAAATTTTCTAATTGGAAGCCATGGGTTTACGCATTGGTTGCCAATATGGCATCCTTTGTTATAGGATTGAAATTAGCGAAATTGATTCCAGGTATTTTTTAAAACAACTATTTTTTCTTGTTTTTAAGTTCTGGAATTGGTTTACGAAATAGGATATGAGATAAAGGTTTCCATTCGAAAGGTATAAGTGGCCAAGTATATCTTTTGGCATGTTGAAAGGAGCTAGTTGTAAAGGCTAGTATAAAGATAATGATTAACGATCCAAAAAAACCAAAAATATGAAAGGCTCCTGTCATAAGGAGAATAAATAATCGAAAAATTCGAAGCGCCATAGCAAATTCGATGCTAGGAGCTGCAAAAGTCCCAATACCTGCAAGTGCCATGTAAAGTACAGTCTCTGGAACGAATATACCTACAGTGATAGCTAGCTCACTAAGAATCAGTCCTCCAATGATACCTAAGGAAGTAGTTAGGGCATTCGGTGTATGAATGGATTATATTCGTAAGACATCTAATCCAAATTCTAAGAGAACGAACTGAATTACCAGAGGTAAAGTACTTGATTCTTTTGGACCTATAAATTGTAAAAAATCTGGCAAATATTCTTTGCTATTTACAAGTATCAACCATAGGGGAGGTAATATGAGTGCAGAAAACATACCAATAAAACGAATCCAGCGAATATAGGTGCCGACGGTAATATTTTGATAATAATCCTCTGCATGTTGGGTAAAGTAAAATAAAGTGACGGGTAAAATCATAACACTTGGTGAAGTATCTACAATAATAGCAATGTGACCTTCCATCAAATGTGCAGCAACTACATCTGGTCGTTCCGAAAACTTTGTTTGAGGTAGAGGATTGTACCAATGCTTTTTAATTATTAATTCCTCCAACGTTTTTTCTGCCATTACTAATGCGCCAGTATCAACATTGTCTATCTTATCTTTTACTTCTTTAAGGAGGTTTTCATCTACCAAGTCCTTAATATAAGCGATTACCACATCTGATTTTGAACGTTTTCCCACACTTTTCATCTCAAATATAAGATTTGGGTCACGTAATCTTCTTCGAATAAGAGCTGTATTAAATATAACCGTTTCGACTAATCCATCACGAGAGCCTCTTGTAACTTTTTCAAGGTCTGGTTCCTGTGGATTTCGAGCAGGGTATTGCCTTGCATCTATAATGATACCCTTGTCAAACCCATCTATTAATAGTGCTATAGCTCCGGCTAAAACCATAGATTCTATCTGTATAATATCTTGAGAACTCTCTACTTCAATGTAACCTATATTTTGTTTTATTAATGTAGTTATGCTAGTTTGTTCTAAAACCTCTTTTTTTAGAGATTGAAGAATTTCAATTATTTTAAGCATAATATCATCTTTAGCAAATCCATCGATGAAAATCATATAAGCTTCTCTTTCACCAATCAATAATTCTCTTCCGATAAGATCGAAGCTTTTTTCGATTGGAAGTCTTTGTTGTAATATATTTTTATTGTTGGATAAATCTGATGTTAATGTTGGATTTTCCATTGTATCCATGTAATCTCTCCTCGTCAGGACTTTAATAAATGCCCATGTTAATTAATAATAAGATACCCAGTATTTTACATATTATCCTTATTTTAAATTAAGTAATGCTTTGTGGTAAGCAAAACATTGATGATTGACGTTGTTGCCATGGGAGTATAAAATGATGATATGGTGTAAAAAGGATTTAATAGAGTAAAATTAAATAAAAGTAATATAATACTTCATGAAAGGATGGAAACCATCTATGAAAACCTTGATTATATATTGGTCTAAGTATAATAAAAATACTGAAAAAATAGCACAGCTCTTTGTTGACAATATGGACTGTGACCTAATAGATATAAATAATGCTAATGATATCAATATAGAAAATTATAATCTAATTG
>CAYYVJ010000007.1:34179-39058 GCA_964475115.1 uncultured Lachnospiraceae bacterium | reverse complement strand
TGGAGTTGGTATGAAATTCTATAATAAGCCCTTAGTTAAATTGTTAGAATCTAAAGGAGCAATCAATAAAGGGAGCTTTGCATGTAAGGGAAGTTTTATTGCAAAAGACTTCACTGATAAGATGATTTTTGATTTAATGGGAAAACTATCACAAGGACACCCAAATGATAGAGAGTTAAAAAAGGCAGAAAAGTTTATTGAGAGACTATCTTACATGGTTTGATAAAAAAGAGGTGAACATGAATCGAGAGCTAAATAGACAATTTAAACGATTGGATAAAGAAGAACAGAGGATTCTAAATAAAAAAGAAAATAAGCTTTTAAAGTCAAAGATAGATCCTTTAATGAATACTATTCAAGGGAAGATACCGGAGAATCTTAAAGCTATCTTAGAAAAGGCTTTTTTAAAGGGTTTTCAATTGGTCTTTGAAAAGGGAGAGGCATTTATTGAAAAAACTTATCAAAAAGATCGGAAAGAATTAGAACACGATTTAAATAATTATGCTATTGATAAGGAGCTTAGTAAGAAGCACATTAAAAGGCTGGATAAACAAGCAAGTAATTCAAATATGGTAAATACTTCTTTTACGATTTTAGAAGGAGGGGTGCTAGGGTTTCTTGGCATTGGTTTACCAGATATCCCTCTTTTTATTGCGGTGATTATGAAGACAATTTATGAAATAGCCCTAAGCTATGGCTATGATTACAAAAACTCTAAGGAAAAGGCATTTATTCTCCTTATCATTTGCGGTGCAATGTCTGGGGGAGAAAAACAAAGAAAGTTCAATGAGCAGATCGATTGTCTAGGGAATGAAATAGACCAACAAATAAATGTTGAAATAGATTTAAAAGTAGGGATGACAGAAGCATCAGAGATTTTATCTGAGGCAATGCTACTAGGGAAGTTTGTTCAAGGCATTCCATTTCTTGGAGTTGTAGGAGGAGCAGTTAATTATTCTATTCTTAAAAAGCTAGGGAAATATGCTAGCATAAAGTATAAGAAAAGATATTTAATAAAGAAGGTTAAGGAAAAAGAAAAGTAGCAACATTTTGGGGAAGATAAATTTTTTGAGGGGAAAGAGGTATGCTGATATGACAAATGTTGATGTTAAAAGGTATGATAGGGTTTTTAATAGATTTACAAATTCAAAAGAAATTAACGAAGGGATTATGTTAATAGAAAATACAAATGGAGATTATTCATTTGACAAAGAATATGGTGGAATGAGTTTGGATTCACCATTTATTATGGCAAGTATTACCAAGTTATTTACTACTACTTGTATTTTGATTTTGCTGGAGCATAAGAAATTATCCTTAGATGACAAAGTTTCTAAGTATATTGATGAAAAACTCTTAAATGGAATTCATATTTATAAGGGTAAAGACTATTCATTAGAATTAACAATATCTGATTTGCTGTTTCAAATAAGTGGACTACCTGATGTGTATTTAGAAGGGAAAGCCAGTGTGAAAAATAGAGTCATTCAAGAAGACTTTTATATTACTTTTTCTGATATGTTAGGTATGGTTAAGGACTTAAAACCTCATTTTGAACCGAGACAGAAAGGAAAAGCTTATTATGCAGATATTAATTTTGATATACTAGGTGAAATAATAAAAATAGTAAGTGGATTAACGTTGTCAGAAGCATACAGAAACTATATTTTTGAACCGCTTGATTTATCATATACATATCTTCCAGAAAATGAAAATGATAGGATACCACAACTTTATTATAAGAATCAGGCCATACATCGTCCTAAGATGGTGATTAGCAGTGCTGCATCTGGTGGTTGTATTTCTACTGCCCATGAATTAATGATATTTACAAAAGCCTTTTTTGGAGGAAAACTTTTTAATGAAAATATTTTTATTAGATTATCAAACTATAATAAATTGCAAACCTCAATGGGACCGATTTGTTATGGTGGGGGTTATATGCAACTTCCATTAGATGGAATCATAAACCTGTTTCTAGGAAAGGGAGAATTGATTGGTCACACCGGATCGACAGGTTCTTTTGCTTTTTATTATCCTGTAAAAGATTTGTTTTTTGTGGGAAATATTAATCAAATGTCTAATCCGGCAATTCCTTTTAGATTATCGATGCAACTTGCTATGGCAAGCAAATAAAATATACTTTTAAGGAGATATAAATATGGAACTTTGGGATGTTTATGACAGTAATAGAATTAAGACAAGCAAAACGATGGTACGTGGTGGTTCGTTTGAAAAAGGAGATTATCATTTAGTGGTTCATATATGCATCTTTAATTCAAGAGGAGAAATGCTAATCCAACAAAGGCAACCCTTTAAAGAAGGTTGGTCAAATATGTGGGATATTACAGTGGGAGGCAGTGCCATAAAAGGGGATGAGAGCCAAGTTGCTGCTGAACGAGAAGTGTTTGAGGAAATCGGTTTAAAGCTTGATTTGAAAAATATTAGACCGCATATTACGATTAACTTTGAGGATGGATTTGATGATTTTTATTTACTTGAAAAAGATGTTAACCTGAATGAATTATCTCTGCAGTATGAAGAGGTTCAAACCGTGAAATGGGTGTCTAAAGAAGAAATCTTATCAATGATAGAAAGTGGTGAATTTATACCATATTATTCGAGCTTAATACAGCTTCTTTTTGATAGTCGAAAAAAATATGGTAGTCACAAAGCAGAGTAAGTATGAAAAAATGAATGATGAGGGACTAGTATGGGGAATCAAATAAAGCTGCATTTAGTAAGATACTATCGAAAGAGAATTTAGAGAACTATGCGGATATTACAAAAGCAGAAGAAATGTACTGCAAACAGTTTTAAAAAATAATTATATCAGGGGGAATTAGCTTTATGAATGAAGAATTGAAGATCAAAATGTACTCATTTACACTAGATTGCAAAGAACCGTCGGAATTAGCAAAGTTTTATGCAGGCTTGCTCAAATGGGAAATCAAGTTTATCGATGAAGATTGGACATATGTATACGCTCCAGGAACTAACCATGGTACATATCCTTGTGTATTGTATCAACGGAATCCTGAGTATAAACCGCCTGTTTGGCCGGAAGAACCTGAAGCTCAACAACAAATGGCGCATCTAGACTTCGCCGTAAATGATTTAGAAAAAGCAGTTCAATATGCAATTCATTGTGGTGCAACAATGGCAGATGAACAATTTTCTAATAATTGGAGAGTTATGTTTGATCCCGCCGGACACCCTTTTTGCTTATGTCAAATGAAATCACTTATCGAAAGTACCCATTTTGGGTTGTTATAAGGGGGATTAATTGAAAAATATATTTTTAATATACGATGATTGCTGTTTTTACGAAATAGTGATTCTAAGTTATTTTATGAAGTTTACGGGACAAGAAGCAGCGCTTTGTTCAATGGATGGTAAAAAAATAAAATGTATAGAAGGATATTCAGTTGATGTTGATCTATCAATAGAGGATATAAATATTAATGATGTAAATAGTTTAATCATTACAGGCGGAGATATTTCTAGTGTTAATAATGAAAAGGTTCATAACCTTATAATTAGTTTGGCAAATAGAGATGTTACTATTTCTGCAATTTGTGCTGGAGTAGATGTACTTGATGGTGCTGGTGTTTTAAGAGGTGTTAAATCAACACATTCTGTAGATGCTGATATTGTGATTGATAAGAACTATATAAAAAGCAAAAGAGCAATACCATCCTGAAGATGTTTCGAACTTATGCCAAAATGGTGGGGAATGGAAAGATATAATGATAATTCAGCACTGAAAGCAGTAGTTATGCGATTAGAGATAGATTGATAAATGGAATTTGTAGGGGAAGATTAATATGCAATATGCAATAGAATTGTATTACGATAAAGAAACGGAAAAGAAACTTTTTAATTTGGCTAAACGAGTAGCCGATGAAAAATTGAGCGCAAAGTTTATGGAATGGAAAACAAGGCCACATCTTACATTGGCTTGTTTTAATGATGTGGATGAAGAAAGATGTATAAACCAATTAAAAGAGTTTGCTCAAGGTCATAAGCGAATGTCTGCATATATTAGTTCAGTAGGAATGTTTAATGATACAAAGACTATTTTTGTATCACCTGTGATGAATAGTAATATGTATCAATTTCAGCGAGAATTACACGAATATCTAAATGATTTTGATAAAAAAGGTTGGGAGTGGTATTGTCCAAATCGTTGGGTTCCACATTGTACCATTGCTCTTACTCGTGAAGATGAGGATAGTGTTTTTTATAGGACAAGTGATTTAATATTGCATGAATTCGAAAAAATGTGTGGTGAGTTTGTTTCGATAGGATTAGTAAAAATAACATTTCCTGTGGAAGAAATTTATACCATTGAATTAGATAGATATGCAAAAGAGAATGGAAAAGAGCTTTTTTTCACAGCAGACAGTCTTAAATAACTTCGTGTAATGAGCATAACACGAAGTTCACAAATCCTAATTTAATGTGGAGGGGATGCTACTATGAATCATATGGGAACAGTTAAAATTGAAAGCAAAAGGCTAATATTGAGGCAGTTTAAAGAGGGGGATGCTATTGCAGCCTTTCAAAATTGGACAAGTGATGAAAAAGTCACAGAGTATTTAAGATGGCCGACTCATAAGTCGATTGAAGTAACGGAGAACATTTTGAAAGAATGGATAAACTCATATAGTAATAAAGATTTCTATCAATGGGCTATTGTATTGAAAGAATACGGTGATGAGCCTATTGGAACTATAAGTGTAGTGGATAAAAATGAAAAGTTAAATATCATACATATAGGCTACTGTATTGGGAGTAAGTGGTGGAATCAAGGTATAGCTAGTGAAGCATTTTCTGGAATTATTCCATTTCTTTTTGATGAGGTAAAAGCTAATCG
>CAYYVJ010000007.1:9828-34079 GCA_964475115.1 uncultured Lachnospiraceae bacterium | reverse complement strand
AAGAGTGTTAATCTTAGTGAAGAAAATAATGAATATCCTTTTGCAGGTTATAAAAAAGTATTGAACTATATTTACAATCAAGTAAGAGAGCAAAATAGTGCCAATGTTTTAGACATAGGTTTTGGGACGGGGGTATTAACAACTAGGCTATATGATGCTAGTTATAATATTACTGGTATTGATTTTTCAAACAATATGATAGATATTGCCAATAAGAAAATGCCTAATGCAACATTGGTAAAATGGGACTTTTCTACGGGTTTACCTAATGAAGTTAAATCCAATCATTTCGATTATGCTATTAGTACATATGCTTTTCATCATTTGGCAGATGAGGAAAAGATTGGTTTTATAGAACTACTTGCTACCTTACTAAATGTAAATGGAAAAATCTTGATAGGTGATGTTTCCTTTGAAACAAGAGATAAATTAAAGAGAGCTAAAGAAGAATATAAAGAGTATTGGGATGATGATGAGTTTTATTTTATAGCCGAAGATATGCTGGAAAAACTCTCTGATAAATATGTGTGTGTGTATACTAAAGTATCTCATTGTGCAGGAGTATTAACGGTAAGCAATAAATGATTTATTGATATATTAATGGGGAGACAAGGAGGTAAAATATTATGGAAATAAGGGAATGCCTTGTTACAGATTACGAAGATATTTATCAACTTAATAAAAAAGCACTTGGATATGAGTATGATTTGGAAAAAACCAAAATTAGTTTATATGATATTTTAAGAAGACAGACAGATAAATTGTATGTTGCCAGTATTGATAATAGGGTAGTTGGATATATTCATGGTAGTGATTATGAATGTAGCTATTCAGATCCTCTAAAAAACATCATTGCACTTGCTGTTTATGAGGATTACAGGGGCAGAGGAGTTGGAAGGGTACTACTTAATGCCATTGAGAATTGGGAGAAGGAATCTAACTGCTGTGGTGTTCGTCTTGTTTCTGGCTTTAATAGAATAGAGGCACATAAATTTTATCTACATTGTGGATATAGTTTGAGAAAAGAACAAAAAAATTTTATTAAAAAGTTTGACATGTGAGCATAATCTATATTTATCTAAAGGTTATTTTGGCACTTGGGAGATTGGATATGTGTTTAACAGTGATTACTGGGGAAATGGATATGCTTTTGAGAGTGCTAAGGAACTAATTACATATGCATTTGAAAAATTGGATGCAAGAAGAATTATTGCAATGTGTAATCCGAGTAATGAGTCTTCTTGGAAATTACTTGAACATTTGACATTCAGACGTGAAGGGACATTAATTAAGAATATTTATTTTTTTACAGATACAAATGGTAATCCTATTTGGCAAGATACATATGAATATGGTTTGCTTAAAGAAGAATGGAAAAAATTATGATAAAAGCAGTTATTTTTGATATGTATGAAACGTTAATTACACATTACCAAAGTCCATTATATTTTGGTTCACAGATGGCAGAAGATGCGGGAATACCAGAGGATATATTTCAGAAACTTTGGAGTCCAACTGAATATGACCGAAGTATAGGTAATATGACGTTTGAAGAAGCCTTGGAAATGATTATTAGAAAGAATCATTGCTATTCAGAGGAGCTTCTCAACACTATTATTGAAAAGCGTACCATCAGGAAGAAAGCCAGATTTCTTACAAATTGAGAAGCCAGTTGATGTGCTAAAATATTTAAATATGCAGACCAATAGATGATATAAGGGATTTACTTTTTGGGAGGAAATTATGAAAATTAGCAAAAAAGCTTCTGCAACAAGTTTTGCTATTTTAGCGGCAGCCCTATATGCCATAAATATACCAATATCAAAAGTGCTATTAAATCATGTTAGTGTAACAATGATGGCGGCATTTTTGTATCTAGGTGCAGGTGTTGGACTAAGTATATATGGATATATTGAGAAAGGTCTTGGGAAGACAAAAGAGAAAGAACCATTGACCGAAAAGGAACTTCCATATACTATAGCAATGGTTTTATTAGATATTATTGCACCAATTTTACTCATGCTTGGAATTCAAAGAACAACATCTGCTAATGTTTCTCTTTTAAATAATTTTGAAATAGTAGCAACATCATTGATTGCGCTTTTGATTTTTAAAGAAGTGGTATCTAAAAAGTTATGGATTTCTATATTATTTGTCACAGTTGCAAGTGCCATACTGAGTTTTGAAGGTGCTGGAAGTTTTGTACTTAACACGGGTTCGCTATTTGTTTTAGGAGCTTGTGTTTGTTGGGGCTTTGAGAATAACTGTACAAAAATATTAAGTAGTAAGAGTTCCATTGAAATTGTTATAATAAAGGGTTGTTTTTCTGGCTTAGGTAGTTTTATAATAGCCCTGCTAATTGGAGAAGACATACCTGCATTTAAATGGATTGTTCTTGTTATGCTTTTAGGATTTGTAGCATATGGACTTAGTATTAACTTTTATATCCTAGCCCAAAAAGATTTAGGAGCTGCAAAAACCAGTGCATACTATTCCATAGCACCATTTCTTGGCGTAACATTTAGTATGGTAATACTAGGTGAAAGACCAGTTATACAGTTTTATATTGCCTTTGCTATTATAGTAGTAAGTACAATATTAATGATTCAGGATAATATTGCACTTCAGCATACTCATGTACATTTTCATACCCATATCCATGAACACAGTCATGGTGGGTATAATCATACTCATGAACATATGCACGAGCACAATCACATTCATATCCATAAGACAGAAGATGAAGATCATCAACATCAACATAAAGAGAGTAATTTGATATCACATAAGCACACCCATCAATGAGAAGGAAATTGTGAACGAGATCTATTAGAGGGGAGAATAATATCATGTTATTTAAAAATGCAAGAAAATTTATCTACCAAAATGCAAGACCACTGGACTTAGCAAGATGGCAATACCATTTTGAGGACGGTAAGAGAGAAACAGTTTTAAACGCATTATCCTATTATCAAAATGAAGATGGTGGTTTTGCCCATGCACTTGAAGCAGATTGTTTTAATCCATTTTCTACACCAATTCAGACATGGGAAGCAACAGAACTTTTGCGTGAAATTAATTTTACTGATGGTAATCATACAATGATTAAAGGGATATTAAAATATCTTGAAAGTGGAAAAGATTTTTCTTCTGAACATAAGCAGTGGATGAATACGGTAGCAAGTAATAACGACTATCCTCACGCAATTTGGTGGTCATATGGAGAAAATGGTAGTTTATATGAATATAATCCAACAGCTTGTTTAGCAGGATTTATTATAAAATTTGCCAATCCTAATACAAACTTATATCAAAAGGCATGTACAATTGTAAAAGAGGCTTATAGCTATTTTTTAGAACGAGTACCCTATGAGGATATGCATATTACCCCATGTTTTATTCGGTTGTTTGAATACCTTTCTGAAGCAAAAGTGGATCTTTTAAATATGGAAGAATTTAAGGGAAAGTTAAAAAAACAAGTTCAAGAAAACATATGCAAAGATACAGAAAAATGGGGCAAAAAATATGTTGCATTGCCCTCAACTTTTATAGAGTCAAAAGAAAGCATTTTCTACACAGATAATGCAGGACTAGTAGAGCAAGAATGTCAATTAATAGAGGATATGCAACTTGCAGATGGCTCTTTTCCTATTCCTTGGCAGTGGGGAACAGATTATAAGGAGTTTGCAATTTCCGTCAACTGGTGGAAATCAAGTGTGATCATAAAGAATGCATTGTATATAAACAATTTCTGCAAAGGAGATTAATAGTATGAAACATGAATATAAAAAACATGAGAAAGAACTTTATTGTCCTAAAGGTACAGCTCAATTAATAGATGTTCCAAGGCAAAAATTCTTTTGTATAAAAGGACTAGGCAACCCTAATAGTGAGGACTTCACAGAAAGAATAGGGGTATTGTACTCACTTGCTTATGCAGTTAGAATGATGCCTAAAAATGGATATGTGCCAGAAGGTTATTTTGAATATACTGTTTATCCTTTAGAGGGATTATGGGACTTGACAGAAAAAGGAAGAAGAAGTGATATTCTAGATAAGGAAGAACTGGTTTATACTATTATGATTAGACAACCTGATTTCGTTAATGATGAGGTGATAATGAAGGCATTTGAAATTGCTAATAAGAAAAAGGAAAATGAATTACTTAAGGAAGCATATTTTGATGAAATAGAAGATGGATTGTCTGTCCAAATCATGCATATAGGACCATATGATGATGAGCCAGAATCTTTTAATAAAATGAAAGACTTTATAAATGAAAATGATTTACAAATAAAGACTTTGGTTCATAGAGAAATATATTTGTCAGATACTAGAAAAGTAGAGAAAGATAAGTTGAAAACAGTCTTAAGGTATAGGGTAGAAGCCAAATAAAAAAGAAAGAGATTAATGAAATGGTACAGAAGATTTATTCTAAAATTGAGTTTTTGATGAAGTCTCAAGAGCTAGTTATAGTCGCTATTGATGGAATGAGTGGTTCGGGAAAAAGTACATTTGCACACGAGTTGGAAAAAAGGTATGATTGTAATATATTTCATATGGATGATTTTTTCTTAAGAACTGAATTAAGAACTGAGGAAAGACTAAATGAAATTGGTGGAAATGTAGATTATGTAAGGTTTGAAAATGAAGTTATCGATGGGATTTTATGTAATACAAGTTTTTGCTATCAGGCTTATAATTGTCAGCTAATGGCTCTTTCAGAGAAGATTACAATCATCCCTAAAAAGCTAAATATAATTGAGGGGGCTTATAGTATGCACCCAAGTCTAGTAGATAATTATGATCTTAAAATATTTTTCTATGTGGATAGAGATGTACAAAGTGACCGTATACTAAAAAGAAATGGTGCAATGATGCACAAAAGGTTTATCAAGGAATGGATTCCAAAAGAAAATAAATATATAGAAAGAATGAAAATAAAAGAACAATGCGATTTTACTATAAGGAGGAATTAAAATGAGAGTACCATTCGATCAGCTAAAAGCACAAATTAAAAAAGCAATGTTAAAAGTAGGACTGACAGAAGAACAAGCAGAGATTTGTGCTCAGACCCATGCAGAAACTAGTAGAGATGGAGTTTATTCCCATGGCTTAAATAGGGTTCCAAGATTTATAGGTTATGTAAAAAAAGGTTGGGTAGATAAGGATGCCAAACCAGAACTTGTCAAAAGTATTGGTTGTGTAGAAAATTATGATGGAAACCTAGGCATTGGAATTTTAAATGCAAAATTCAGTATGAATCGTGCTATTGAACTAGCTAAAGTTCATGGGGTAGGAATTGTTACCTTAAAAAATACTACTCACTGGATGCGTGGAGGAACTTATGCATGGGATGCAGCAAATGCTGGATTTATGGGAATATGTTGGACAAACACAGAATCTTGTATGCCTTTATGGGGAGCTAAAAATACGGGAGTAGGTAATAATCCTCTTTGCTTTGGAATTCCCTACAAAGATGGAAATGTTGTGCTTGATATGGCGATGTCTCAATATTCTTATGGAAAATTAGAAGTTACTCGTTTGGCAGGAGAGCAATTACCATATCCAGGTGGATTTGATAAAGACGGAAATTTAACAAGTGATCCAGGTGAAATTGAAGAATCTAGACGTATTCTTCCAACAGGTTATTGGAAGGGAAGTGGTTTGGCGGTAGTATTAGATATGGCAGCAGCTATTTTAGCTAATGGACATCCAGCCAGTGAAATCGATAAATTGGATAGAGGAAGTTGTACTTCATGCTGTCAGGTATTTATAGCTTTTAATCCACATATGTTTGGATCAGAAGAAGAGGTAGAAGGAATCCTAGATAGTAGTGTAGATCAAATACACAGTTCCATACCAGTAAGAGAAGGTGGAAAAGTTACTTATCCTGGTGAAAGAACAGTAGCTACTAGAAAAGAAAACATGGAGCTCGGTGTACCGGTAGATGAAACAGTATGGGAGGCAGTTTGCAGTCTCTCATAAATTAAAAGAAATTAAAGGTACCAGGTACACTTACGAAATTCTTACGGAGTTGTAAGGCTTTTGTAAGTGTACCTGGTACCTTTTTTGAGGGGGTACTTTTTTGTTATCTTTTAATAAGTAAAACAGATAAATCATTAACGTTTGTACCAGTAGGACCTGTGATAATAAGGCCATCACAGGTCATTAATGCATTATAAGCATTATTGTTTTCAAGTGTTTTATAAACATCGATACCCATGCTAGAAAGAGATTTCATAGTATCTTCATCAACATAGCCACCAGCAGCATCGGTAGGTCCATCTGTTCCATCTGAACCAATAGAAAAGATTGCTACATTATCTAAACCTGCAATGCCCATGGAAGATGCTAAGGCTAATTCTTGATTTCGCCCTCCCTTTCCATTTCCTTTTAAATGAACAATGGTTTCACCACCTGCGATAAAGGCAAGGGATTTATCAGTATTATTATAATACCTGGCAATGGAAGATAGGAAGTTTCCAGCTTCTCTTGCTTCGCAATTTAAACTAGAAGTAAGAATCATTGGTTCATATCCTAGTTCTTTGCATTTCTTTTCTGCAGCGATACAAAGTTGGGTGACACTTCCTGTTATTTTAGTAGTTACGTTTGTAAGGGTACTAGGTGTTTCTTTTTCTAATAATTCTTCTATTTCTTTGGATACTGTGATTTTATATTTTCTAATGATATCCCAGGCTTGTTCCTTAGTAGAGCTGTCTGGATAAGCTGGACCAGAAGCAATCATATCTAGTGGATCTCCAATTATATCAGAGAGAACTACTGAAAAAACTTGGGCGGGTTCACACAGTTTGGCAAACTTCCCACCCTTGACTGCAGATAGCCGTTTACGTATGGTATTCATTTCTATAATATCTGCTCCACAGGATAGAAGCTGTTTTGTAAGATTTTCAAGCATATCCTCAGGGATAAGTGGCTTTTCAAAAAGAGCGGAACCACCTCCTGAGATTAAAAACAATACAGTGTCATTAGAAGAGAGTCCCATGACTAATTGAATAGCTTCTTCTGTAGCTGCGAAAGAATTACTATCTGGAATCGGATGACCTGCTTCTCGAATACGGATATTGGACAATTCACCCATTGAGTGGTCATATTTTGTAATAACAATTCCGTCATTTATTTCCTTTCCAAGAATATCTGAAGCGGCTTTTGCCATTGACCAGGCAGCCTTTCCAATGGAAACCAAAATCAACTTGCCAGCAGAGAAGTCCTTGCCTTCTAAAGCTTTTTTTACGGCTGTATCAGGTAGTGCTGCTAAAATTGTGGAATCAATGATTCGTTGTGCATCATTTCTAAGATTCAAAAGAAACTCCCCTTTCTAAAATTTTGTCAATATAAGCGCCAAAGCCTGTGCCCTGGCGCTTATAAGTTTCTTATGTATTATTATCCAATGAAGAAATATATAATGTAAGCATTGATAAGAGCAGCAATTCCGACTACTAGAGTACCCAAAGTTTGAGTTTTATATCCATCTTCTACTTTCATCTCTCCAAAGTTAGAAACTACCCAGAAATAACTATCATTTGCATGGGAAACTGTCATTGCGCCAGCACCGATAGCAATAACGGTTAAAGCAGCGAGTGGAGAGGTGCCAAGGCCAATCGTAGCAAGCATTGGAGCGATAATACCAGCTGTTGTGGTTATAGCAACAGTGGAAGAACCTTGTGCAGTCTTTAATATTGCAGACAGTAAGAATGGGAATAGTAAACCAAGAGCTGCAAGTGCAGTAGAGTTATCTTTTATAAAGTCAACCATAGAAGAGGAAGCGATAACATTACCAAGAACACCACCTGCTGCAGTAATAAATAAAATAGGTCCAGAGACTTTAAGTGTATCATTAGTAATCTCGTTGAATTCATCCATTCTATTTTGCTGTGCTAAAAGAATAAGACCAAATACAACGCCAACGGCAATAGCAATAATTGGAGTTCCAAGGAAAGTGATAATGTCTACAGGCATTTTTGCCATGGAAAGTGCAGAAGCAAGGCCCATAAGGAGGATTGGAACAACAATAGGTGCAAAGGAAAGTGCAGCGCTAGGAAGTTTACCATAACTTGCAACAAGTTCTTCATAGGTTTGAACTACTTCGCCGTCAACAATGGCATCAGCTTCGTCTCTTGCTTTTACTTTTTTACCAATAAAAAGTGCAAAAAAATAAGCAGCAGTTAAAGGAAGGATAGAACAGATAGTTCCCATACCAATCACAAGTAATAGATTGGTTTCCATGTTTAAACCTTGATATAAGGTGTTTGCAGCTGCTATTGGGCCTGGTGTTGGTGGGATGAAACAATGGGCGATATAAAGTCCCATTGAAAGTGCCACGGTAGAAGCAACAGAAGACTTCATAGTACGTTTTACAAGTGCTTTACGTATAGGGTTAAGGATTACAAAACCACTATCACAAAATACTGGAATAGACACAATCCATCCCATAAGAAGCATTGCTAGTTCTGGTCTGGATTTACCAACTAGATTTACAACAGAATCAGCCATCTTAAGTGCGGCACCAGTCTTCTCCAACAAGGTTCCTATTAATGCACCAAGAATAATTACGATACCAATACTTTTGAAAGTATTACTAAATCCAGTTCCAATAACTCCCGGAATCTCAACTAATGGAATTCCTGCTACAATTGCAAAAAGTAGAGAAATAGTCATAATCGAGATAAACGGATGAATCTTTAGTTTTGAAATTGCAACAATCATAAGAGCAACTGCAACAACAAAAGCAATAATTAAAGCTATACCTGACATAAAATAAATCCTCCTTAATAGTTTTTGGATAATTCATTCACCAAAAGATGCTATTTTCTTTAGTGAATTACACCCCAAGAATATCCATGTACTAATTATAGTACATAAGACACACGGATACAATGTTACTAAGGATAGAAATATACAATATTTATTGTTACCAATAACTAATTTATGAATTTTGCATACTATCTGCAATATATCGGTAGAAATAGATTGCTATGTAAAAAAGTGAGGAATGACGAATAGATCTAGGATCATATCCAGTACGTTCTGCTATTTTACGAAGTTTATATTGAAGCGTATTCTTATGGAGAAATAAGCGTTCGGAGGTTTTGTTAATGGAACCTTCCAAATCATAAAAAATTTCCAATAATATAATTGAATCACGGATTTCTTCATCAGAGAAATTTTTAAAAATACGATGCACAAATTCAATTTTAGAAAGTTCACTTACTTCATCTGTGAAAACTTCCATATTCAGATCGTCATAAAATCTAATATCACGTTTATGAGTACGCATACAAGCATTATTTGATTTTTGTGCGCGAATTAAAGCTGTTTGCATAAATGCAAAATTATCTACGATACTATCAATTCCAATGGCTAGGTTAATTGGATATAATTCTTCCACCTGTTTTTTTAATTCTCTTGCTAAAGCTTCTATATCCTTATCCATAAGGGCGGTTACCACACACACTAGAGCCGACCCGGATTTATAATATAGATTTGAGGAATCAATATTAATTACTCTCTTTTTTAGATATTCCTCTGCCTGTTCAATTACTTGCATTGTTTTTAAGTAAGTATCATGAATTGCATGGTGATAAAAACTACATACCAATATGCGACGTTGCAAAGTAATATCAAAACCAAGGTCATGTCCACGTTCTACAAATTCAGTAGTTATATTTTTAGGTTCACCATTTAGCCATTCGGCAAGATAGCGGTTGCGTACACTTTCTTGAAGTTGCTTTTGTTCCACAGAATAAGTATTCTCAAGTAGAAGTTCGGTCATTCGTTTTATGATCATTGTACTAGATACAATCTCCTCATATTCACCAGTAATACCAAGAACACCAACGATGTAATCCTGCAGTTTGAGAGGGAAATTAGTTCCTCGTAGAGCTCCTTCAAATTCACCATCGTAATGTACAGTAAGTTCATTTAACTGATTCATGATAATATGAAAAGCGCCCTCGTGAAAGCCTCCGATACGTGACTGATCAGAACTGGCAATAATAATTCCCTTTTCATCCATAATATTAATCTTTAAAGGAATTACTGAATTTACTTCTTTAACAATATTAGATGCAATTTGTACTGATAGCATGGTATTCTCTCCTTAATTTGTTATTCAATTAAATTATTTATAATTCTGATAGTAACATATTACACGTCAAGTTCCAACAAGTAGAAATAGATAACAATACTTTTGGAATTTAAAGCGTTGACAATTCAACGTAGAATCCGTATAATGATTGTTAATTAGTACTATAACATAGGTATAAAAGGAGTGGGTATGAATAAGATTCAGTTTTATAGTGGTGAAAATATTCCATTGGAAATGCATAAGGCAAGAGTGGTACAACAACTTCATTTGCCACCTGTGGAAGAGCGTCTTGAAGCATTGCAAGAGGCAGGAAATAATTTATATTTATTAAAGAATCCTGATATATATTTGGATATGTTAACGGATAGTGGCGTAAATGCGATGAGTGATCATCAATTAGCCGGTATGATGGATGCAGATGATGCCTATGCTGGTTCGCGAACATTTTTTGAGCTAAAGGGCAAGCTTACAGAACTTTTTGGTATGGAGCATTTGTTGCCTACTCATCAAGGTCGTGCTTGTGAAAATATAATTGCTGGTTCTTTGGTAAAACCCGGTGATGTTTGTCCTATGAATTATCACTTTACAACAACAAAAGCGCATATCGTAAAAAAAGGTGGACGTGTTGTTGAGGTTGTAAAAAAAGGTGGCTTAGTTACGGATAGTTCAGATCCTTTTAAAGGGAATTTTGATTTAGAAGAACTTGAAAGAATTATTAATGAAGTGGGACCTGAGAATATACCATTTGTTCGTGTAGAAGCGGGGACGAACTTGATTGGTGGACAGCCAATATCCCTTGAAAATATTGAAGATATTGATAGAACTTGTAAAGTATATGGAATTACAATGATGTTAGATGCAAGTCTTTTGCAAGATAACCTTTACTTCATGAAAATTCGTGAAGAAAAATGTAAGAACATGTCTATTCGTGAAATAACAAAAGAAGTTGCTTCTCATTTTGATATTATTTATTTTTCGGCTCGTAAGTTAGGATTTGCAAGAGGCGGTGGAATCTGTGTACGTACAAAGGAAATGTGGGATTCCATGAAGGAAGCTGTGACTCTCTATGAAGGATTTCTTACATATGGTGGTATGTCTATTAAAGAAATTGCGGCGATTACTGTTGGGCTTGAAGAAACAATGGATTTTGATGTTATTTCTCAAGGACCATTATTTATTGAATATATGGTAAATGAATTGGATAAACGCGGAATTCCTGTAGTAAAACCGGCAGGGGGATTAGGCTGCCATATCGATGCCATGAAATTCATTCCTCATGTTCCAGGAGAACAATATCCAGCAGCAGCTCTCTCTTCTGCACTTTATCTTGCAGGTGGTATTCGTTCCATGGAACGTGGTACTCTAAGCGAAGATCGTAATCCAGACGGTTCAGAACATCTTGCTTCTATGGAATTGGTACGTTGTGCTATGCCAAGACGTGTATTTACATTGAGCCAAGTAAAGTATGCTATCGATCGTATTACATGGCTGTGGGATAATCGCCAGTTAATAGAGGGATTGAGATTTACAGAAGAACCAAAAACTTTGAGGTTTTTTGTGGGTCGTCTAGAACCAGTGTCTGACTGGCAAAAGAAACTTGCAGAAAAGTTTAGGGAAGATTTTCCTAGAAGTTTATAGTATATTTATTTTTGTACCAGGTACACTTACGAAATTCTTACAAAGTTGTAAAGAGTTCGTAAGTGTACCTGGTACATTATTGTATTTGTGAATAAATTATGTTAAAATATTGTAAGTAACTTCAAAGCTTCAAAAAGTTTTAGTTTGAAGGAGAGCATATGTATAGAACAATATTGAAAGATTTAGAAGCGTGGAAAGTAAAAGATAATAGGCGACCATTGTTATTAATTGGTGGAGTACAAGTAGGGAAAACTTGGGTATTAAATGAGTTTGGCAAAAGGTCTTTTGAAGATACGTTATATATTGATTGTAAAGATACGAACTATATATCCTATTTAATGGAAGGGGATTTAGAAGCAGATAGAATCTTTAAAATGTTAGAGGTTTATCATGGAAGGAAAATAAATGCAGGGGAAACGCTGCTTATTTTTGATGAAATCCAAGAAACACCTGGAATTTTACTAGCATTAATGAAACTATCACAGGAGGTTCCAGAGTATGCCATTTGCTGTACTGGTACTTTGGCTGAAAAAGAATTGCCTTGTATTGGAGATGAGCCGGAAGAAACCCCTGATATTCTAAATTTATATCCATTAAATTTTAAAGAGTTTTTAATTGCAGTTGGAGATAATGAATTGTGTGATCAGGTATTAGAGGGAACAAATGACTTATCCTATGAGACGAAAAAGAAATTGTTGGACAACTTAAGAAACTACTTTTTTGTAGGCGGTATGCCAAAGGCTGTCTCAGTGTGGATTGAGACGAATAATCTTGCGCAAGTAAAGGCTGTTTTGGAATCCATGATTATAAACTTTAATAAGGTTGTAAATGTAAGTGAGTATGAAGATGGGTTGAGTAAGTTATTAGAAGCAAAAGCCTTTCATCAAGTATATAAAGTGACAGAAGCTATGTGGCCACTTGAAAGCTATATAGATAAGAATAAGTATCATTTGCATCCCATGGATATTGGGATTTTTAGTGCAATGCACAATTTGAGAGATACTGGTGCTGAGGATTTTTTGAAATCATGCAATCCTAGACTGGTAAAGCAGTTTGTATGGCAAGAACTCTATTCGAATAAGAACATCTCTACCATATATTATTGGGGTGAGTCAGGTGAATTGATTTTTGGAGATGAAGATAGTGTAGTTCCGATACAAATAGATCTAGATGGTAGTTTAGACACAGAAAATGTTAACCGATATCCAGAGGAATATAATGTTCAGATGGTTATTCGGATTTCTTTAGATGAATTAAAAAAAGGTAGAGGAGTTTTATCCATTCCTCTTTACGCATTATGGAACTTATAATATCATAGTTGCACTATAAGTAGTTAGTGCTAGAAGAGAGGTTAAATGAAACTTTTAATTAAGAACGGTAGAATTCTTGATCCAAGCTCAATGTTGGACGAAGTGCAAGATTTGCTTGTAGAAGATGGGTTCATTGTAAAAGTAGAGAAAGACATTGAAATCACCGCTGATGAGACAATAGATGCAAGTGGTTTTTTCGTTATGCCTGGACTCATTGACTTACATGTACATTTAAGAGAACCAGGTTTTGAGCATAAAGAGACTATTAAGTCAGGGACACTTGCAGCTGCAAGAGGTGGTTTTACAACGATTTGCCCTATGCCTAATACAAAACCAGTTACAGATAATGCTGAAGTTGTGAAATATGTTTTAGATAAGACACTTAAAGATGGAGTCGTAAATGTATTGCCAGTAGGTGCAGTTACCCTTGGACAAAGTGGAAAAGAACTTGCAGATATTACAGCTATGGCAAAGTCAGGAGCAGTAGCAATCAGCGAGGATGGAAAATCAGTTATGAATCTTTCTTTATATAAAGAGGCTATGATTTCTGCTGTCAAAAATAATATAGTAGTCATGGCTCATTGTGAAGATCATGATTTGGTTCAGGGTGGTGTCATTAACGCAGGAGAGAAGGCAACACAGCTAAATATAAAAGGAATAAGCAATGAGGTAGAGGATAGAATTGTAGAAAGAGACATTCTATTGGCAGAGGAAACAGGTGCTAAACTTCATTTATGTCACTGCTCTACAAAGGGCAGTGTTTTGCTGACTAAAGAAGCGAAAAATAAAAAGATATCTGTAACTGCAGAAGTATGTCCTCATCATTTTGTATTAACAGATGCTGATATTGTAGATGCTAATAGTAATTATAAAATGAATCCTCCTTTAAGGACGAAGGAAGATGTACTTGCATTAAAAGAAGGATTAAGAGATGGAATCATTGATGTCATTTCTACAGATCATGCTCCTCACCATGCGGATGAGAAAGCCCAATCTATTGTGGATGCTCCTTTTGGTATTGTGGGGCTAGAGACTGCAGTAGCTTTAACCATAACAGAATTGGTAGATACAGGATATTTAACACCGTTAGAAATGGCTGAGAAAATGAGTACAAATCCAGCTAAGATACTTGGAATTGATAAAGGAAGTCTAAAGCCTGGAAAAGTAGCAGATATAACTATAATTGACCCAAATGCTTCTTATAAGATCGACGTAAATACGTTCTTATCAAAAGGGAAAAACACTCCTTTTCATGGTAGACCAGTAAAGGGAAAAGTTATGGTAACTATTGTAAATGGTAAAATTGTTTTTAAAGAAAGAAAATAAAATATAAAATTCACATTTGGAGGATGCTATGATTAATAAACTTGTAAGCAAAATACAAAAAACAGGTGCCCCTATTGTGGTGGGACTAGACCCCATGCTTGATTATATTCCGGAACATATTATAAAGAAATCTTTTAATGAACATGGTGAAACGTTAGAAGGTATAGGAGATGCAGTATGGGAATATAATAAGGGGATTATCGATTCCATTTATGATTTGGTACCATCTGTAAAACCGCAAATCGCCATGTATGAGCAATTTGGTATTGAGGGACTAATAGCCTATAAAAAAACCATTGAATATGCTAAGTCCAAAGATTTAATTGTTATAGGTGATGTAAAAAGAGGAGATATTGGTTCTACTTCTGCAGCCTATGCAACAGCACATTTAGGGAAGATAAAGATTGGCTCCAAAGAATATAAATTATTTGATGAAGATTTTGCGACAGTAAATCCGTATTTTGGTATAGATGGCATTAAACCTTTCGTAGACGTATGTAAAGAAGAGAAAAAAGGGCTTTTCATTCTTGTAAAGACCTCAAATCCTTCCAGCGGTGAATTTCAGGACAGGCTTGTAGATGGACGACCTTTGTATGAATGGGTAGGAGAACAAGTGGATAAATGGGGATCAGACCATATGGGTGATTCCTATAGTTATATTGGTGCAGTAGTGGGGGCAACTTATCCAGAAATGGGTAAAATACTAAGAGAAATAATGCCAAAAAGCTATATTTTAGTTCCAGGATATGGAGCTCAAGGAGGAAAGGCAAAAGATTTAGCACCTTATTTTAATAAAGATGGATTGGGAGCAATTATTAATTCTTCTAGAGGAATCATAGCTGCTTATAAGCAAAAAGAGTACGCTCAAATGGGCTCTCTTAATTATGCGGATGCTTCAAGACAAGCAGTTATAGATATGATTGAAGATTTAAGGAGGAATCTATGAGTCACAAATATAAAGAGCATGCACTTATTTTAAGTCATGAAAAGATTGCATCCGATGTGTATAGCATGTGGATAGAAAGCAAAGATATTACAAAAGAAGTGGTAGCAGGTCAATTTCTCTCTTTGTTTTGCAAAGATACTTCCAAGTTATTGCCACGCCCTATTAGTGTATGTGAAGTTTTAAGAGAAAAGGATTCCCTTCGACTAGTTTATAAAGTGCTAGGAAAAGGGACGGAGGAGTTTTCGCATCTTAAAGCTGGAGATCGAATTGAGGTTATGGGTCCCTTTGGAAATGGCTTTGAACAGCTGGATAAAAAAGCTCTCATTATCGGTGGTGGGGTTGGTATTCCACCTATGCTAGAGTTAGCAAAGAACTTAAATTGTGAGAAACAAATTGTATTAGGATATCGAGATGAAATGTTTCTAAAAGAAGACTTGGAAAAGTATGGGGAGGTATTTGTTTCTACCGAAGATGGAAGCTATGGCACCAAGGGGAATGTTCTTGATGCAATTAGAGAAAATGGCTTATCAGCAGAAGTAATCTATGCTTGTGGTCCCACGCCTATGCTTAGAGCAATTAAAAATTATGCTCTTGAAAACAATATAATAGCACAGCTTTCATTGGAAGAAAGAATGGCTTGTGGTATTGGCGCTTGTTTAGCTTGTACCTGTAAAACAAATGAAAAAGATCACCATAGCAATGTGAATAACAAGAGAATATGTAAAGATGGACCAGTATTTTATGCTGAGGAGGTGGAAGTTTGAATACGAAAATAACCTTGGCAGGTGTAGAATTTAAAAATCCAATAATGACAGCCTCTGGGACCTTTGGTTCAGGGGAAGAATATAGCGAATTTGTAGACTTGAATCGATTAGGAGCAGTTATAACAAAAGGTGTTTCTAATATTCCTTGGGAAGGAAATCCAGTTCCTAGAATTGCAGAAACCTATGGTGGAATGTTAAATGCGATTGGTCTACAAAATCCAGGGATGGAACTGTTCATAAAAAGAGATATCCCTTTTTTAAAACAGTATGATACTAAGATTATAGTAAATGTTTGTGGAAAAACCACAGAGGATTATCTTGAAGTTGTGGAAAGATTAAGTGAAGAATCTGTAGATATGTTGGAAATTAACATTTCTTGTCCAAATGTAAAGGAAGGCGGGATTTCCTTCAGCCAAAGTACACGTTCTGTAGAAGATATTACGTCTCAAGTGAAAAAATATGCGAAGCAACCAATCATTATGAAATTAAGCCCAAATGTAAGCAATATTGCCGAAATGGCTAAAGCTGCACAGGCAGGTGGAGCAGATGTTTTATCTTTGATTAATACATTGACAGGTATGAAGATTGATATTCATAAAAAGAACTTTGCGATAGCCAATAGGACAGGCGGTTTATCTGGACCAGCCATTAAGCCCATAGCAGTGAACATGGTTTATCAGGTGGCTCGTGCTGTGGAGATACCCATTATTGGAATGGGAGGAATAATGAATGGAGAGGATGCCATAGAATTTATCTTGGCAGGTGCTAGTGCGGTTGCAGTTGGAACAGCCAATTTTATTAATCCTACGGCTACCATGGATGTTCTTGAAGGCGTTGAGGATTATATGAAAAAATACAAGATTGATGATATCAATCAACTAATTGGTATGGTAAAATAGATTGTGAAGGAGATTAAAATGGAACAATACAAACAAGAGTTTATTGAATTTATGGTAGACTGTGGTGTTTTGAAATTTGGAGATTTTGTAACAAAGAGTGGTAGAAAAACTCCTTTTTTTATAAATACAGGATTTTATCGCACAGGTAGCCAGTTGAGAAAACTAAGCAGCTATTATGCAAGAGCGATTCATGATAAATTTGGACTTGACTTCGATGTGTTGTTTGGTCCAGCCTATAAAGGGATTCCGCTAAGTGTGGCAACATCTATGGCTATTAGTGAATTATATAATGTAGACATAAAATATTGTTCCAATCGAAAAGAAGAAAAAGACCATGGAGATGGTGGGATTTTACTTGGAAGTCCTCTAAGTGATGGAGATCGTATAATTATCATAGAAGATGTTACGACTTCTGGTAAATCAATTGAAGAGACTTACCCGATATTAAAAGCTCAAGGAAATGTAAACCCTATGGGATTAGTCATATCTGTAAATCGCATGGAAAAAGGCAAAGGTGACATAAGTGCTTTGGATGAGATTGAAGAAAAGTATGGACTTAAGACCACCGCTATTGTTACTATGGAAGAAGTCATTGCTCATTTGTATAATAAACCCTACAAAGGGAAAGTTATCATTGATGATGAGATAAAATCAGCAATTGAGAGTTACTATGAAAAATATGGTGCGAAATAGGAGGAGAAATAACATGGGTGAAAAAATATACAAAGTAATGAGAAATATTGGAATCGGGAATGTGGTACTAGGTATTATTATTTTAGTTGTAGGAATTACAACTGGTATATTGGCTATTGTTGGGGGAGCAAGGCTGATAAAGAATAAATCTGAAATCATCTTTTAATAGCAATAGGGGTATAGATAAGAAAGGGACAGAACTTTGAAGTTGGAAAAGAGGCAATATCTAAGGGTACTTAGTTGGTTTTTGTTTATCATGTATATTTTAGGACTTTGTTACTTTATGTTTTTTGCAGAGCTCTTTGGGAGAACTGTTGGAACAGGAAGATATCATTACAATTTTATATTATTTAAGGAGATTAATCGCTTCTGGACTTATCGACATACATTAGGATTTACGGCAGTTGTGAGTAATTTAGTGGGAAATATAGTTGGATTTATGCCTTTTGGTTTCTTTCTGCCTGTACTAGAAAAGAGAACAAATCATTTTCTTATAATCCTTCTTTTTACTTTTATGTTAAGCTTAATAATTGAGACGACTCAATTGGAGTTTAAGGTTGGAAGTTTTGATGTAGATGATTTGTTATTGAATTCCATAGGTGGTGTATTAGGATATTTCGTATATCGAATCACCAGCTATTTTAGTGGAGGAAAGAATGAAAAACAATAAGAAATATAAATTTACGGATAAAAATCAATCTATTGGAGGAATATTTTCTAGTATAATCGCTTTACTCTGTATCGTTTTCTTTTCTATTGGTATTATGATATCCTTCAATAACAGGGGAAGTGGTGGATTAATTATAGGGCTTTTGGGTTTGGTATCCTTTTTGCTTTCTGCTATTGGAATCTATATAGGGGTGAAAAGTTTTCAGGAAGATGAAATCTTTTATCATTTTTCATGGATTGGAACGATAGCAAATGCAATTATTTTTGTTGGGATGTTTGTTGTGATATTAATTGGAATTTAAAAGCGAGGAGACGAAATGAATTATAGAGAACAAATAAGAGAAGAAAATGAAGAAGTATTAGAGCGATATCAGTTGTCAATGGATAGAATTGCAGAAATTCCAGGTGAAAACACGGTAAGAGAGCCCTATGCTTCTTATTTTAAAAAAGTGGCTAGATTTATTCTTCAAATTAGAGACTTGGTTAACAAGGTTGAAAAGAATCAATTTGCTTCTATGACCGTGGAGGAATTAAGGGACTATAATAATACACTATATGAAGATATTTTAGTTTCCAATTATGAAAGTAGCTATGCGAATCCAGCGTATGCAGTTTCAGAATTTGGAAATGACTATGGTAGATTGCTATCTTTTGTATATACAGAAATCAGAGCGATGATAGCAGATGCTCATGAATATAGACTCACAGACATTGCGATCTCCCTAGAACTTTTTATTGAACTCTATAATATGTTTGAAGAAGGAATTCCAAGTTATCAAGAAGCAAAAGAGTCTGTTTATTGGTTTGTTAGCGATAATAGTGATATTATCTATGCAAACTCTATTAGACAGGTAATCGATCCGAGTTTTTCCTTTGCTACAGAAATTATTATGGAAAGTGACCTGAAAGATCTGCGTTACTTATATCAGTATGGAGAGTTTATTACAGAGAACGAGATAAAGACAGCGGAGTTTTTGGCTAAGCTATCCGAAGAAGAAATCGATAAAATGGCTGAAACTTATACAGAAGGATTTCGTAGAGGATTTATTTTACAAAACAAAGATTTGTCTAAGAAAAGTTCTGTAAATATTAGATTTAGTGTAGGCTTTGAACGTTTGGTTCGTGAGTCCATAAAAAGATTTGAAGCTATGGGATTAAAACCTAATATTTATCGCAGCTCTGTTCATAGTAGTTCTAAAAAGAGACATTTGAAAATAGGATATTTCTCTACTTCACCAAACAAACAATATGATTATGATCATCGTTATGATAATGGTTTGTATTTTGATAAAGCTTACTATGAAAGAGCTCTTTCTGTTTTAAAAGTGACTTATGAGAAAAACAAAGAATTGGCAGGAGCCTATGCAGGACCAGCGGTAATGGAAATCTTTGGAGAGGCTCCCTTCGAGCCTGTTGATAAAGCAGAATGCATTGGTCTTTCAAAAATACAACAAAAACTTTTAATTGACTATACCAATGAAGTAAGTCAAATTACAAATCAATACATTAAAGAAGAAGAAAGAAGTTTTACTATTATTGCATTTCCAACTCCTGAAATTGGAGATAATTTTGAAGAAATATTTAAAGAAACAGTGAGAATCAATACTCTTGATAATGAAGCTTATGGGGAAGTGCAACAGAATATTATAGATGCTTTAGATGAAGCGGATTATGTGCATATCCTTGGGACGAATGGAAATAGAACAGACTTAAAGGTTAAATTGCATCAGCTAAAAGACAAAGCCAAAGAAACAAAATTTGAGAATTGCCTTGCAGATGTCAATATTCCATTGGGTGAAGTTTTTACTTCACCAGTGCTAACGGGTACCGAAGGAATCCTAAATGTAAGTGAAGTATACCTAAATGATTTAAAGTATATTGATTTAAGTTTATCCTTCGTAGATGGTAAGATTACAGATTACTTGTGTGAAAACTTTGAAACAGAAGAAGCCAATAGAAAGTATATCAAAGAAAATGTATTAATGAATCATGAAACATTACCAATTGGAGAATTTGCAATTGGTACAAATACAACGGCATATGTAATGGCAAAGAAATATGATATTGTATATAAAATGCCAATTCTGATAGTAGAGAAAATGGGGCCTCACTTTGCAGTGGGAGATACTTGCTATTCTCGAAGTGAAGATAATAAAGTATATAATCCGAATGGGAAAGAGATTATAGCTAGAGATAATGAGTGCTCAATCCTTCGTAAAGAAGATGCCTCAAAAGCTTACTTTAATTGCCATACAGATATTACGATTCCTTATGATGAAATAGGAGAAATTACTTTATATAAAGAGAATGGTGAGAAAGTTGTTTTAATTAAAGATGGAAGATTTGTATTATCAGGTACTGAGATGTTAAATGAAGCATTTGCAAATGAACAGGAGGATATGAAAAATGGATTATAAGAAAGCAGGAGTAGATATTGAGGCGGGGTATAAGTCGGTAGAATTAATGAAAAATCATATTGCAGAAACTATGAGACCTGAAGTTTTAACCAATATTGGAGGTTTTTCTGGAGCATTCTCCATGGCAGCTTTTAAAAATATGGAAAAACCAACTCTTGTTTCAGGTACAGATGGTGTTGGAACTAAATTAAAAGTAGCTTTCCTTTTAAATAAGCATGATACAATTGGAATTGATTGTGTGGCGATGTGTGTAAATGATATTGCTTGTGCAGGCGGAGAACCATTATTTTTTCTAGATTATATTGCATGTGGGAAAAATGAACCTGAAAAAATTGCAACCATAGTAAGTGGAGTGGCCGAAGGATGTAAACAGTCTGGTGCTGCGCTAATAGGTGGGGAAACAGCAGAAATGCCAGGTTTTTATCCTGTAGATGAATATGATCTAGCCGGATTTGCAGTTGGTGTTGTAGATGAAAAAGATTTAATTACAGGAAAAGACTTGAAAGCTGGGGATGTTTTAATTGGAATTGCATCTTCCGGTGTCCATAGTAATGGTTTTTCTTTAGTAAGAAGCGTATTTAAGATGAGTGAGGAATCTTTAAATATTTATTATGATTCTTTAGGAAGCACTTTAGGAGAGGCATTAATTACTCCTACAAAAATTTATGTAAATGCATTAAAGGCAGTAAAAAATGCTGGTGTTACGATTAAAGGATGTAGCCATATAACAGGTGGTGGATTTTATGAAAATATTCCTAGAATGCTTCCAGAAGGAGTTCATGCTATAGTAAACAAAAATAGTTATGAAATACCAGCAATCTTTAAAATGCTTGCAAAAGATGGAGATATAGCAGAAGAGATGATGTATAATACCTTCAATATGGGTGTAGGAATGATGCTTGGAGTTGACAAGGAAGATGTAGAGTCCACTCTAGCTGCTCTTAAAGAGGCAGGAGAAGAAGCCTTTGTAGTAGGAAATATTGAAACAGGTGAAAAAGGAGTAACCTTATGCTAAAAATCTGCGTATTGGTATCCGGTGGAGGAACCAATCTACAGGCGATCATTGACGGGATTGAAAGTGATAAGATTCAAAATACGGAAATTTCATTAGTGATAAGTAATAATAAGAAGGCATATGCGATAGAGAGAGCTGCTAATCATAAGATACCTTATGCATGCATCTCACCTAAAGAGTTTGATACAAGAGATAATTTTAATCAAAAGTTACTTGACAAAATAGATGAATATCAAGTGGATTTAATTGTTTTGGCTGGTTTTTTGGTAGTCATGCCAGAGAGTATTACCCAAAAATATTCAAATCGAATTATAAATGTTCACCCTTCCTTGATTCCTGCTTTTTGTGGAAAAGGGTTTTATGGGCTCAAGGTTCATGAAAGTGTGATTGATAGAGGCGTGAAGGTGACTGGAGCTACAGTTCATTTTGTGGATGAAGGTACGGATACAGGACCTATTATTTTACAAAAGGCAGTAGATGTATTACCTGAAGATACTCCAGAAAGTTTGCAACTTAGGGTTATGGAAGAAGCGGAGTGGATTATTTTACCAGAGGCTATTAATTTAATAGCCTCTAAGAAGATTGCAATTATAGGCGGAAAAACAAAGATACTTTAGGAGGATGTTATGAAAATATTAATCGTAGGCGGTGGTGGCCGTGAACATACAATTGCTTGGAAAGTGGCTCAAAGCAAAAAAGTTCATAAGATTTATTGTGCTCCAGGTAATGCTGGAATTTTAGAATATGCAGAATGTGTTGATATTAAACCAATGGAATTTGATAAATTAGTTTCATTTGCAAAATCTAAGGAAATAGACTTAACGATTATTGGAATGGATGATCCTTTAGTAGGCGGAATTGTAGATGTATTTGAAAAAGAAGGACTTCGTGTATTTGGTCCAAGAGAAAATGCTGCTATTTTGGAAGGTTCTAAGTCCTTTTCTAAAGATTTGATGAAAAAATATCAGATACCAACAGCAGGTTATGAAACATTTGAAAACGCAAAGGAAGCGCTAGAGTATCTTCAAACAATAGAATTTCCAGTTGTTTTAAAAGCAGATGGTTTAGCATTAGGAAAAGGTGTTTTAATCTGTAATACCATAGAAGAAGCAAATGATGGTGTGAAAGCAATTATGATAGATAAGCAGTTTGGTACAGCAGGTCAAAAATTAGTGGTCGAAGAATTTATGACTGGTCGGGAGGTATCTGTACTATCTTTTTGTGATGGAGAGACAATTAAAATCATGACATCAGCTCAGGATCATAAAAGAGCTTTAGATGGAGATCAGGGACTAAATACTGGAGGCATGGGTACTTTTTCACCGAGTCCATTTTATACGGAAGAGGTAGATGAATTTTGTAAAAAGTACATTTATCAGGCAACGGTAGATGCTATGAAAGCGGAAGGAAGAGCCTTTAAAGGGATTATTTTCTTTGGCTTAATGCTTACTCCAAATGGACCTAAGGTATTAGAATATAATGCTCGTTTTGGAGATCCTGAAACTCAAGTGGTACTTCCACGTATGAAAAATGATATTGTAGATGTTTTTGAGGCTTGTATAGATGGTACATTAAGTCAGGTCGAATTGGAATTTGAAAACAATGCTGCAGTTTGTGTCGTTCTTGCTTCAAAAGGATATCCAGAGAAGTATAGCAAAGGCTATGAAATTACTGGTTTTGAAAACTTTGTGGATCACTCAGGTTACTATGTGTTTCATGCAGGAACAAAAGAAGTAGAAGGAAAAATCCAAACAAATGGTGGGCGTGTTCTTGGAGTAACAGCTTTAGGTGATGATTTGAAAAAAGCAAGAGAAAATGCATATAAGGCGGTAGAATGGATTAACTTTGAAAATAAATATTTTAGAAGTGATATTGGAAAAGCTATTGAGTAATGACTTGCAAATTCTTACAAAAAATGAAAAATTTTGGTATATCATTGACAAAAAGTTACATCTTTCACTATAATAATACAGAAGATAAAAATATAAAATATGTTACAGTTCAGCGTATGCTCGATTTTGTTCTGCTACCTTTCGATATGGCAGAGCTGTAATTAAAATATACTGCTTTCTTATGGAAAGCTGAGGGAGTCCAATTGTTGAGTATTAGAAAGCTAAAAAAAGTAAAAACAAGTCTATTTTGTTTTTTGTTTATTACTATTTTAACAACCGTATTTTTAACATATGGAGTAGTAGGAAAAGCAGAAGGTAGAAGCGCAGTAGTAACTGGTGCTACAAATCTAAATGTAAGAATCGGTCCAGGAACAGATTATGATATACTAACAACGGCTAGTGGAACTAAAGTTACACTAACCAATGGTTACAGTATTTCAGTGATTTCCGAAGCCTATGATAGTAATAGAGGATTATGGTATGAGATTTCCTTTAGCTATGATGGCGGAAATAATTTTACAGGATACGTTATGGGAAATTACGTGAAAATTAGAACAGTAGCTATTTCAGATGC
>CAYYVJ010000007.1:0-9728 GCA_964475115.1 uncultured Lachnospiraceae bacterium | reverse complement strand
ACATGGGTAGCTGCATCAAAAGAACTAATTGCTTATTATATGGATCCTAGAAATTTTCTAGACGATTCAAATATATTTCAATTTGAGACCTTATCCTATAATCCTTCTTATCAGACGGCAGAAGGTGTACAAAGTATTGTAAAGAACAGTTTTATGAATAGTTCTTATGTGGATACAGATGGTTGGGCAGCGACCTATGCAGAAGCGTTTATTTATGGTGCAGAGCAATCTCAAATCAGCCCTTATCATTTGGCTTCTAGAGCCTTACAAGAGATAGGAAGCAATAGAGGAAATGGTGTTTCTGGAACAGTAGCAGGCTATGAAGGTCATTTTAATTTCTATAATATTGGTGCTACAAGTGGCAGTAATCCGGTATTAAATGGATTAGCTTTTGCCATGTTAAATAATGATGCATATCTTCTTCCATGGAATACTCAATGGAAAGCGATTGCAGGTGGTGCTATTTATTTGGGAAGCCGTTACATAAATGTAGGACAAGATACTCTTTATTTACAGAAATTTAATGTGCAGGGGAATAACCCTTACACGCACCAATATATGACAAATGTTCAAGCTCCAAGTGCTGAGTCAAAGAAAATGGCATTAGCATATCAGGATGCGGATAATACAGCAATTGTATTTAAGATACCAGTTTACAAAAATATGCCTGATTCAGCTTCAGCCTTACCAACAGCTACAGGTGGATCCAACTATCTATTATCATCGCTAGGAGTAGAAGGGTATTCTTTAACACCGACCTTTAATCGTAACACAACAGAGTACGATTTGGTTTTAGGTGAATCGATTTCATCTGTTAGAATTAATGCGTCAGCTGCAGATTCAAATTCTACAGTATCGGGAGCAGGGGTTTATAATTTAATAGAAGGACTTAATACAGTTCACGTGACTGTTACGGCACAAAATAATTATTCACAGACTTACACGATAAATATAGTAGCTCCTTCAGGACCATCTACTTTTAATGGTGGAAGTTATACCGTTGCAACTCAAGGTTATCTATTTAATTCAGTTATAACTGGGGATAGTACATCTCCTATGTTATATGGAGTAGAAGTTGGTACTACAGCAGCAGATTTTATTCGTAAGATATCAGCAACAAACTGTAAGGTCAAAATCGTAAATGGAGACAGAACGGAGAACACAGGTATTGTAGCTACAGGTAACTATCTACAGATTCTAGCAGCAAATGATACAGGAATTATTCGAGAAATACCGATTGTAATTTATGGTGATATTAATGGTGATGGAGCTATAAATGCAAAAGATTTATTATATATGAAGAGACACTTATTAGAAATAGCCACCTTAACAGGTGCAAATGCTGAAGCAGCAGATATTAACTGGGATGATAAAAATGAAAGCCCAGATGGTGCGAAAGCATCTAGCATATCAGCAAAAGATATGTTATATCTGAAACGACACTTGTTGGAAGTATCACCTATTAGTCAGAAGTAAATGTATTCAAAAATAGGAAAGGTCGGTAAATGAAATGAAAAGAAATGTAATTAAAATAGTAACAACTATGGTTTTTGCGTTGTTACTTGGGATTGTAAATATCATGCCTGTACAAGCAGCGGAAGGTTCAGTCTCGTTTGGTTCAGGTTCCTATAATGTGTCACAAGGAGAAAGTTTTAATATTGGTGTACATGTTAAGGGAAGTGAATCTATAGCCGCTTATGAATTTTATATGGACTATAATTCTGATTCCTTAGAATATGTATCAGGTGCAGATGGTGGTGGAAGTGGAAGACTGAAATTCCTAGGTGATGGTAATGAAAGTTCATATTCTTATATGTTGACTTTTAAAGCAAAAAATCCTGGAACCTCTAATATATCTATAAGCGGAGTTTACCTAGGTCCTACAAACCCAAACTCAGGCACAGATATGACTATAACTTCTGCAGGAAGCACCTCAGTAACCATTAGTGGGCCTCAATCTTCATCAGGAAATGCGGATTTATCTGCTCTTAGTTTGTCTCCTATAGGTGGTTTTAATTTCTCAAAAGAAAAGACAGAGTATGATATTACAGTAGATAATGATGTAGATAAAATTGCAGTTACTGCGACACCAGCAGATAGCAAGGCTACAGTTGTAATTTCTGATACAAATATAAATGTTGGTGTTAATACGATTACAATAAAAGTAACTGCTGAAAGCGGAACTGTTAAAAATTATAAAATTATAGTGAGAAGAAAAGATGCACCACAGGCAACTTCTTCCACTACGCCAACTACGGTTCAGGAAATAGAAGAAACAGAAGTGGCGTTTAATATTAATGGTAGGGACATGTATTTTACCAAAGATATAAAGGGCGTTGAACTTCCAGAAGGATTTGAAGAAACAAAAATCGAATATAAGGGAAGAAATATTTCTACTTTGACCAATCAGTTAAATAATATAACACTCATATATCTTGTTGACGGATTGGGTAAAGATGGAGCATTCTTTGTATTTGATGAAAAATCAGATATAGCGTATTCTTATACAAGTTTAGAAAATAAAGTTCACGAATATGTAATGTTAAAATTTGACGAGAGTTTACAATTACCGAAAGGTTATACAACATCTACATTGAGTTTAAATGAATTAGGAATAGCAGATGATGAAACTCCACTGAAAATTTTAGTGGCTGAAATAGAGTCAGATTTCTTCTTGTTTTATGGAATGAACATACAAGGTGATATAGGATTCTACCAGTATGATACAAAAGAAGGAACGGTTCAAAGATACACTGGTACAACACCAACATCTACAACAGGTGTACCTGAATCGGAAACAGAAGTTGAATCTCCAGATTCAGTGACAGCAATGGAACAACAATTAACAGAATTAAAATATGAAAATCAAAAAGATTTAAGAAATAAATTAGTTATTATCATGATATTGGCTTTTACATGTCTCTTATTAATAATTATTGTTATCAGCTTGATTTTAAAACTTAAAAATAAGGATGACGATGAAATTGAAGATGACGAAGAAAAATTACCATATTTTCCAGTGAACGTGAAAGCAGATGTGGAAGAAACTCTAAAAGATAACAAGGAAGAGCCTGTAAATGAAACGCATACTGCAACAGGAGATACAGTTGAATTTTCTGTTAATGTTGATGAATTCTTAAAAAACCAATTACCAGCTCCTGGTGAAGAGGAAAAGCAAGATGAAAATCTATTTTCAGGATTAGATAATCATAAGGAAGTTAATGAAGAGGAAGAAACAGATTTCTTCTTGGATTTTGATGATGATGACTTTACTTTCTTTGATCTTGACGATGAGGATGATAATTTATAGTTTATTGCCTAATAAATAAAGAGATAGCTATTCTTATATATTAAGAATAGATATTTTCTGTCAATTTAACGATATTTGGCAAGAGAATAGCAAGATATAAGAAGCAAGTATGGAAAATCATGGTATAATTGTAGAGGTAAGCTAGTATAACTTATAAAATTTGAGGAGGGATATCATGAAACGTTTTATTGCTTTTTTTCTAATTTGCTTGCTTCTTTTGTCCATGACATTAACTGGATGCGGCACAAAAGAGGGTTCCAACAACACTGCCACAAAAGATGACACCATTGCTGAAGCTACTAATGATCCAAATGTTAAGGTTATTAATCTTTGGAGTTTCACTGATGAAGTTCCTAAGATGCTAGAAAAGTATAAGGAACTTAATCCGGATTTTCCTTATGAAATTAAAACAACGATTATTGCTACTACAGATGGTGCATATCAACCTGCACTAGATCAAGCACTCATAGGTGGAGGAGCAGATGCACCGGATATATTCTGTGCAGAAGCTGCATTTGTACTTAAATACACGCAAGGGGAAGCGTCTCAGTACACAGCTAGCTACAAAGATCTTGGAATAGATGTAGATAAACTTTTAAATGAGGCTGAAATAGCACAATATACAGTAGATATCGGTACAAAGCCTGATGGCAAGCTTGTAGGTCTCGGTTATCAGGCAACTGGTGGTTCCTTTATCTATCGCCGTTCTATCGCGAAAGATGTATGGGGTACAGATGACCCAGATGTTATTAAAGATAAAATTGGTCCAGGTTGGGATAAATTCTTTTCCGCTGCTTCAGATTTAAAGGAAAAAGGTTATGGTATTGTATCTGGAGATGGAGACATGTGGCATGCAGTTGAGAATAGTTCTGAAAAGGGCTGGATTGTCGATGGTAAGCTTAACATAGATTCAAAACGTGAAGCATTTTTAGATTTTTCAAAACAACTTAAGGATAATGATTACCATAATGATACTCAAGACTGGAATGACGCTTGGTTTGCAGATATGAAAGATGCTGGTTCTAAGCAAGTCCTTGGTTTCTTTGGTCCTGCATGGCTTATTAATTATGTTATGGTAGGTAACTCTGGTGGTTCACAAGAAGGTGAAGGTACCTATGGTGATTGGGCAGTATGTGAACCTCCTGTTGGTTTTTTCTGGGGTGGAACATGGATTCTTGCTAATAAAGATACCAAAGTTGCTCAAGCAGTAGGTGACATTATTGAGTGGATTACTCTAGATAGTTCCGAGACAGGACTTCAATACTACTGGGCTAACGGAACACTTGCTGGAGAAGGTGGTACCAAAGATACGGTTGCTTCTGGAGCAGTAATGAAGAAATCAGATGGTTCACTTGATTTCTTGGATGGACAAAATATGTTTGATGCGTTCGTTCCTGCTGGAGAATTCGCTAATGGTAAGAATCTGACTCAGTATGATGAAACAATCAATATTTACTGGCGCGATCAAGTTAGGGAATACACTGCTGGTAATAAATCAAGGGAACAGGCAATAGCAGATTTTAAGCAAAATGTCGCAGATAATCTTGATGTTATTGTAGAATAGTTACCATTTTTGATAAGGGGCGGCGAATTTTTCGACTGCCCCATTATTGTTAATTAGGAGTACAATTATAATGTTTACAGGAGGTGAAGGTTTATGCGACGTAAAGGTGTGAGTTATGCTAAATATGGTTACATTTTTTGTATACCTTTTGTTCTTGCATTTTTAGTTTTTTCGTTATACCCCACGATATATACAGCCGTTATTGGTTTTACTGATTTAAAAGGTATGGGTAAAATGGAATTTAAATTTTTGGAAAATCCATTTCAAAACTTTGGATTAATTTTAAAAAATCCATCTTTTCAACAATCTTTAAAAAATACATTGATTATTTGGATCCTTAACTTTATTCCACAAATATTGCTAGCACTACTATTTACAGGATGGTTTACCAATCATCGTAGTAAAATCAGGGGTCAAGGCTTGTTTAAAGTTCTATTCTATATGCCAAATATAATAACAGCTGCAACGATTGCTATTTTGTTTAACTCACTATTTGGCTATCCAATGGGACCAGTAAACGATCTCTTTATGAAACTTGGTATATCGGATGGTCCGGTGCATTTTCTTGTTCAAAAGTGGACTGCAAGAGGAATTGTGGCATTTATTCAATTTTGGATGTGGTACGGATATACAATGATTGTTCTTATTTCAGGTGTATTAGGGATAAATCCTGAACTTTTTGAGGCGGCAGAAATTGATGGCGCTTCCTCTATAAAGAGATTCCTATTTGTAACTCTTCCAAACTTAAGAACGATATTAATTTATACTCTTATTACAAGTTTAATTGGTGGTTTGCAGATGTTTGACATACCAAGACTATTTCTACTTGGTGGGCCAGATAATGCTACTCTTACGACGAGTGTATTCATTTATAATCAAGCTTTTAGTGGAAGCTACATGTATAATCGTGCATCCGCAGCAAGTATGCTTATGTTTTTAATTATAGTGATACTATCTTCTGTGGTTTTTTATATCATGCGAGACAAATATGCAGCGAAGATAAGAAAAGAAGAAAAGAATTACATAAAAGAACGTAGAAAAGCTGAGAAGTCGGTAAGGAGGGGAGCAAATTGAGATGTGAGAAACATATATTACGGTATATAGGAAAAATAATCATATATATCTTCTGTATTTTATTTGCTCTTTTAAGTATAGTTCCATTTTGGATTATGTTTATGAATGCTACTAGGGGAACCTTTGAGATTCAACAAAGTGCCTTATCGCTACTGCCTTCTAAATATTTAATGAGTAATCTACAAGTATTGCTTGGAAAGAGCTTTGATCCAATCAAAGGATTTCTAAATTCTATGACTATTTCAGTAGGTGCAACAGCAAGTGCGGTATATTTCTCTTCTCTTACGGCATATGCCTTAGTGGCATATGACTGGAGACTACGTCAACCATTCTTCACCTTTATATTGGCAGTAATGATGATTCCGGCACAAGTAACAAGTATAGGATTTTATCAATTTATGTATCAGATCGGTATGACTAATAGTTTTTTACCATTAATATTACCCTCTATAGCTGCACCGGCAACCGTATTTTTTATGCGACAATACCTACTTTCCTCGTTTTCAATTGATATTGTAAATTCAGCGAGAATAGATGGTTCTGGTGAATTTCATACGTTTAACAAAATCGTGTTACCAATTATGAAACCAGCAATTGCAACCCAAGGAATTTTTTCCTTCGTAGCAAGTTGGAATAATTTATTTATGCCATTAATTTTACTTACAGACAAAGATAAATATACAATGCCCATCATGGTAAGTCTTTTGAGAGGGGATATCTATAAAACGGAGTATGGTTCTGTATATTTGGGATTATCTTTGACCGTGTTACCTCTATTTATAATCTATTTTTTACTATCAAAATATATTATAGTGGGAGTAGCATTAGGTGGTATAAAAGAATAAAGGTTAACAGAAGCTTATAATCAAAGTTAGCAGCTAATGGGATGGATTTCCCGATTCCTGCTAACTTTATTCTTTTGATAGACAAAAATGTTTGTTGCTTTCATATATTAACTGCGTTAAAATATGATTAGAAAAATAAATGGGAGTGAAAGGAAATGTAAATGCAAAACAATATAGTTTTAAATATTTTTTCTATATGTATACTTATAATTATTGGATATCATTCCCTAAAAAATGATGTAATAAAAACATATAGGCACAAACGTTACAAATAATTTTTTATGGAATATCAATTGTATTAAATAGTGTTGTTTTATCATTATTAATAGTGCTTTTAAATATTCAAAATCATAGTATGTGCACGAATTACTTAACTGGAGCAAATAATCGAAAGAAGTTAGATACATATTTGGAGGAGAAAGTTGATTCTAGCACTAAGTCTAAGACTTTTTCAGCTATTATGATAGATTTGGATGATTTCAAATACATAAATGATAATTTTGGTCATGATATTGGAGATGTTGCGTTACAGGTAGCTGTTAAAATATTGAATGGTTGTGTCAGAACAAATGATTTTATTGCTAGATATGGTGGTGACGAATTCTGTATTGTGCTTGACACATACAAAAAAGAAGAGTTAGAGACAATCGTTAATAGAATCAAAATGGCTGTTGAACTGTTTAATGAATCTAATAATCAGCCATATAAGATTGTGTTTAGTATGGGTTATGCAGTATATGATTATCATACACAAATGAAAGCAGAGGAATTTCAAAAATATATTGATGTATTAATGTATGAAGATAAACAGGTAAAGGGAAAACACAAAAAACAGGATGGAATAGCAAACAATAACTAGAAGAAAGCTGTGTAACGAAGTAATTAAGGTTGAATTATAATAAGCGAGGAAAAGCGATATCCATTAAAGTTACGTCTATTGCAGCCTTCACTGTGGCTTTTGTCATGTAGCTTTGTTCCTAATATCATTCTTAGGTGAATTTTTTCAAATTACTTTAATTAATGGACTGGAGATAGGAAATGAAATTGAATCTTGGAAATGAAAAGATATCAACCCTGTTATGGCAACTAAGTATTCCAGCTATACTTGGAATGTTAAGTAGTGCAATCTTTAATATAGTGGATCGTATTTATATAGGTAAGTTAAGTTCCTATGCACTCACAGCAGTAGGAATTACTATGCCTGTACAGATTGTTCAAATGGCATTCATTCTTTTAATTGGTATTGGAACTTCCTCTTTGATATCTGTAAAATTAGGAGAGGGAAAAAAAGAAGATGCTGAAGATATTTTATATTTGGCTTTGAAATATATTATTATTTTTTTAGTTCTCTTTGCGATACTATGTATGTTTTTTTTGGATTATATTTTTCACTTATTAGCTGTTTCAGAAGAAGTATTACCCTATGCCAAAGATTATCTAATAGTTATTATAGTTGGTTCAATTATAGGAATCCCAGGGTACTGTTTAAATAATTCATTACGTACTATCGGTCAAGCCAAAAGTTCTATGAAAATTATTGTAGTAACATCAATAATGAATATTGTATTGGATCCCATCTTTATCTTTGGTTTGAACTTAGGGATTGCAGGTGCAGCAATAGCAACTGTAATATCTCAAACTAGCTTAACTATTTATATAATCTATGTGTTTGTAAAAAGAAAAGATTTTATCATTAACCTTAAAAAAAGAAAAGTTCAAAATGAAGCTTGTTTGATGAAAGAAAGCTTTAGGATAGGCCTGCCTTCTTTTAACGTACAGATTTTAGCATCTATCATAAATCTATATATAAATAATAGTTTGCTTAAATTTGGCTCGGATCTGGATATTGCTGCTGTTACTATTATGCTAAGCATAAATAGTTTTTATCATATGGTAATTGTGGGAATCGTTCAGGGGAATAATACGATTTGCGGATATAATTGGGGGGCAAAAAAATATGGAAGAGTTAGAAAATCATTGAAATTAGCAATTTTATATTCATTTTTATTATCTTTTCTTTTGTATATGGTAGTATTATTCTGTCCTCAAATAATGATAAAGATGTTTACAAATGATTTGCTTTTAATACAATTAACTTCGACTGGAATGAAATATTACTTATGTATGCTTCCGCTTATTGGTTTGCATACAATAAGTTCACAATACTTTCAAGTTGTTGGAAAGGTAAAGCGAAGTAATGTTTTAGCGTTTTTAAGATATGGGATTATTATTATTCCGTCAATATTAATACTTGCTCCTCAATTTGGTGTTATAGGAATTTATATAAGTAATGCATTATCTGATGGTATAGCATCTATTATTGCTATTGCTTATATATTCGGGGAAATTATAAAATTAAAAAGATTAGAATTATAAGCAATAAAAAATAGAAGTGCCATAAGGGTAATAAATTCCCTTATGGCACTTATTATTGTGCTTACTAGCCTTATTTATATTAAAAACAACTGGTTTTGGTTCATTAATATACATTCAGATATTTCCTTTCCTACTACTATAATTTATTTATATATAATTAATAAAAATAAGTGCAAAGATAGTGTTATTAATTCTAGGTATCGTTGTATCTTATCTTCTCGGTAATGTGATATCAAAAGGGATTAACATGATACAAGAAAGATTACAGATGATGGAAGAAGGGAAATTTAATTTTCAATTTGATGAAAAGCTTTTGGAACGAAAAGATGAGAAATAAACAAAATATATATTATAATTAAATTTTTATAAACTCAATTGACAACTATAAACTTACTGTTATACTAGAGATATAACAACTAGAACTTGAGTAAGGTGGTGATAGGGTGATCGTAACAATTGATTTTAGTAGTGATGAGGCAATCTATGTACAATTGCGTAATCAGATTATAATAGGTATTGCTACGGATGTAATCCGTGAAGGAGACCCACTTCCTTCGGT
>CAYYVJ010000006.1:32375-47177 GCA_964475115.1 uncultured Lachnospiraceae bacterium | reverse complement strand
AAAAAGCTAACGTCAATTGACGCTAGCTTTTTCCTTTTGAAATGGCACAGCGGGTATGATTACACCGATACCCATCATTAAAATCCCTAGAATCATTAGTCCGCTCATTCCGATTGCAAAAATGATAACCTTCATAATGGTTAATTCTTATAATGCCAACATGTTATTGATTTTGTTGGGTTTTAAGGCGTCAGCATAATAAAGTGCAAAACCAAAAAAACCTCCTAGTAAAATTGCTAAAATAATATCCATTATGTATCCTCCTTAACTAAAGTTTTCTTTCCTTTATTAATTTTAAACTAACTATACTAAATTATATTCTCTAATGCTGTAACCAAATCATATAACTATTTAAAAAAATATTGACATTAATATATAAAGAGAGTAGAATAACAAGTGAATACATGAGCAAACGTTCATATGTTGTATAGCAAATAGATAAGAAGGTGATTTAATGGAGAAAAGAATAAGTGCTGACAGTTGCAATTGTACCATCATTCATGAAGATGTTGTCAATAGAGTAAGAGTAGATATGCCTGAAGAGGAAAAACTATATGATTTAGCTGATTTATTTAAAGTTCTTGGTGATAGTACAAGAGTTAGAATTTTATCTGCATTATTCCAAGCTGAAATGTGTGTTTGTGACATTTCTGCACTTTTAAATATGAACCAATCTGCTATCTCACACCAACTAAGAGTTCTAAAGCAAACAAGGCTGGTTAAAAATAGAAGAGATGGTAAAGTAGTTTATTACTCTTTAGACGATGAACATGTTAAGAGTATATTTGATCAAGGTTTAATTCATATTAATGAAAATAATTAATGATAGAGGGCTATGAATATGGAGAAAATACATATAAAAAAAGAGTTCATACTTGATGGACTAGATTGTGGAAACTGTGCTGCAAAGATAGAAAAGGATTCAAATAATATAGATGGTGTGAAGTTTGCAGTAGTAGATTTTGTATCAACAAAGCTTACTTTAGAAATAGATAATCCATCTAAACAAAATGATGTTATTGATGAAGTTAAGAAAATAGTAAATAAATATGAGCCAGATGTTAAGGTGAGTGTTCTTGAAGCCAAGAATAAAGCATCTAAAGAGGATAGCCATGAGCATGAGGATAATAGTCCGATTAAAAAAGAGATAATTAAGTTTGTTGTCGGAGCCACAATCTTTGGAGTAGCAACAGCTATGAAGCTTCCAAACACACTTGAGCTAATATTATATTTAATAAGTTATGTAATTGTGGGAGGAAAGGTATTATTAAGAGCATTTAATAATATTCGTAAAGGTCAAGTATTTGATGAGAACTTCCTAATGGGTGTAGCAACCATTGGTGCATTTGTTATTGGTGAGTATACTGAGGGTGTTGCAGTTATGCTCTTCTATCAGGTTGGTGAGATTTTTCAAAGCATAGCTGTTAATCGTTCGAGGAAATCGATATCAGCTCTTATGGATATAAGACCCGACTTTGCTAATCTTAAAATAGGGGATGAACTTAGAAAAGTTGACCCTGAAGAAGTTAAAATTGGTGATATAATAATAGTGAAACCAGGAGAAAAAGTACCCCTTGACGGTATAATTATTGAAGGCAATTCCATGGTAGACACATCTGCTTTGACTGGAGAATCAGTTCCTAGAGAGGTAGGGGCAGGGGATAATGTTTTAGGTGGAGTCATCAATACGAATGGACTTCTAACAATCAAGGTAGAAAAAGAATTTGGAGACTCAACTGTTGCAAAGATACTTGATTTAGTTCAAAATGCAAGCAGTAAGAAGGCCCCTACAGAGAGCTTTATAACTAAGTTTGCTAGATATTATACACCAGCTGTTGTTTTTGCAGCACTTGCTTTAGCAGTTATACCACCACTTTTTATAGAAGGTGCAACATTCGCAGAGTGGATTTATAGAGCCTTAGCATTCTTAGTTGTATCTTGTCCATGTGCTTTAGTGATATCTATTCCACTTGGATTCTTTGGAGGGATAGGTGGGGCTTCAAGAAGTGGAATCCTTGTAAAGGGCGGAAATTACCTTGAAGCATTAAACGATGTTGAAATAGTTGTTTTTGATAAAACAGGAACACTTACAAAGGGTGTATTTAAAGTAACTGATGTAAAGCCAAAAAACAATATTTCTAAAGATGAACTTATAGGCTTTGCGGCTCATGCAGAAAGCTATTCTAATCACCCAATAGCTACTTCTATCTTAAGTGCTTATGGTAAAGAAATAGATAAGAATTTAATAAAAGATTATAAAGAAATTTTGGGCCATGGAGTTAAAGTTTTAGTTGAAGGAAAAGAAGTTTTAGCTGGGAATAATAAATTAATGAATAAAGAAAATATAAAATATGTACAGGTTGAGTCGATAGGAACAGTAATTCATGTTGCTGTAGATAAAAAATACACAGGCTATATTGTAATATCTGATGAAATTAAGGAAGACTCAGCAAGGGCAATAAAGGCTTTAAAGGCAATTGGTGTTAAAAAGACTGTTATGTTGACTGGAGATAATATAACGGTTGGAACTAAAGTTGCTAAGGGGCTGGGAATTGATGAAGTTCATGCAGAACTTTTACCTGATCAAAAGGTTGAAAAATTAGAATTTATAGAAGCACAGAAATCATCTAAAGGTAAGTTGGTATTTGTAGGTGATGGAATAAATGATGCTCCGGTATTAGCTAGAGCTGATATAGGTATAGCAATGGGGGGCGTTGGTTCAGATGCAGCAATAGAAGCTGCGGATGTAGTTATTATGACCGATGAACCTTCAAAGATTGTTACGGCTATAAAAATAGCTAAGAAAACAAGAACAATCGTAATGCAAAATATAGTTTTTTCTTTAGGAGTCAAAGCTGTTTTACTTGTGCTTATAGCCATGGGCTTAGGTACTATGTGGGAAGCAGTGCTTGGTGATGTTGGAGTGACATTAATCGCAGTATTAAATTCAATGCGAGCACTGAAAAAATAGCATTCAATATTTATATTTAAGAAGATAAGGGACAGCTCTTTTGTATTATTTTGCAAGTTATAAAGATAATTGCCTTGCTTATGAACAGAAGAAGCTGCCCCTCGTTTTTTGAAATTATATTATGGAACTGGAATATCCTAAATATTATTAATAAAAGGCACGAAATAATGTGAAAAATGAACTTTCTGTTATTTGCTAAAATATAATGGAATATTAAACCCTTAAATGGGAAAATAACAAGTAATACAATTTGAATGGATTTAGTGATGAGGAGTGAGAAAGTTAAGAGCCCGTAAATGAACAATTTTTTCATACCAATATTCTATTTGAGATTGATCAGGACAGTCTTTTAAGTAAACAAAATTAAAAGGATGATTAATATTAAAGTTTGCTATTGGAATTTTCCGAAGGTAACCTTGGGAGAGTTCTTTTTTTACAGCTTCCTGATACATAAAGGTTATACCTAAGTTTTTATGACATAATTCCTTTATAGCATTCATATTTGCAATTTCAATCCTTTTGTTAAAGTCTTTAATACTCAGATTTTGATTATACAAAGCTTGTTCTAATATATCGCGGGTTCCGCTGCCTTCTTCACGTAGAATTAGATTCTGATTTAGTAATTCATCCAGAGTATTTAATTTGGATGCGATTTCATTTTCCGGGGAACATACAGCAATAAATGTTTCATTAGATAGTAGTTTATATTCAAATTGATTTTGATTAAAATGGCCTTCTAGCAAGGCAAAATCTATTTTTCCAACCCAGAGCATTTCTTGAAGAACATGGGTGTTTTCTACAAACATCGAAATGTTAGTTTCAGAGTCTTCCCGCATAATTTGATATAATACTGGTGGAATTGTGTATTCTCCAATAGTCAGCGTGGCACCGAAATTCAATGGTTTTGCTTGATTTTTAATTCGGTGTAATAAAGGTGAAATTCGTTCGGAATTGGCATAAAGTGATTTTGCATACTGTTGTAATACTTTACCTTCTTCTGTAAGGGAAAAATTTTTACCCTTTCCTGATATTAAATTCACTTGATAATAATTTTCTAAATACTGTATATGTTGTGAAACAGCTGGTTGTGTCATATTTAATTCTTGGGCAGTTCTTGTATAATTGCAAGTTTCACAAAGGGTAAGAAATGTCTGTAATCTATGATCTAGCATTCGAAGCCTCCTCATAAGTAGAATTTATATAAATATAAAATATCATAATTTCATTTTATGGGAGATTAATGATATATTCAAGTGAATATTAAAAAAGTTGGAGGTATCTTATGTTTAAGAAATTAATTGATATGGCACCAGGTATGTTATTTAGTGCTTGTGTTGCTATTATAGCCATGTTTTTAAGTAGTCTAATTCCAGGTGATATTATAGGAGCTACCGTTATGGCTCTTTTGGTTGGTATGGCATTAAATCCCATATTAAACAGATATAGACAATTTAATGCAGGAGTAAGTTATACTGGAAAGGTGGTTCTTCGTATTGGTATTATACTTATGGGTGTTAATATGAATTTTTCTGAAGTTTTAGATGTAGGGAAATACTCGCTTTTTGTAATGATCTTTACTATGGCAACTGCATTTGGTGCAGGTAACTTAATTGGAAAAATGTTCAAAATGAACTGGAAGTTGACCAATCTATTGTCAGTCAGTACGGCAATATGTGGTGGTTCTGCCGTGGCTACAGTAGGTCCAGTTATCAAAGCAAAAGACAAAGATATTGCATATGCAATTTCTTCAACCTTTATATTTGATATTCTTACGGTTGTTGTAATTCCATGGATTGGTATTGCCATTGGTATGTCAAATATGGGATATGGATTGTGGGTGGGCACTGCTGTAAATGACACATCATCAGTTGTAGCAGCAGGTTATGCTTTTTCTGAGTTTGCTGGTAATACAGCAGTTATAGTAAAACTTACAAGAACATTATTCATCATTCCATACGTATTAATATTCTCTATTATAACAGAAAGGTTAGAGGCAAGAGCAGGGAATGGGAATGGACGTATATCTGTTAACTTTAGGAAGATTTTTCCTTACTTTATTATACTATTCCTTGTTGTTGTAGCTCTTCGTAGTACAGGCATTATACCGAATGATTTAATACCTGCTCTTTCAAAAACCTCAAAATTTTGCATGGTAATGGCTTTATCAGCGATTGGCCTTAAAACAAGTTTTAAAGATATAAAAAACATTGGTTTTAAGCCTATGATTCTTGGGTTTATCGTAGATACTCTAGTAGTTTTTGTATCCATAGGCGTTCAGATAGCAACAGGAAGATTTTAGCTAAAGAGGATGACAATAAGTTGAAATTGGTGTAAAGTTATATTTATAAGAACTATAAGTAGGAAAGTAAAAAGAAAAGTATGATATGCTTCTTAAATTGAAGTATAATGAAAATAAGAATAGGAGGGGAAATATTGAAGTTTATTTCATGGAATATTGATTCATTAAATGCAGCATTAACAGGTGATTCCTCACGTGCTTTATTATCTCAAACGGTATTAGATACGATTTTAGAATATAACCCAGATGTTATTGCCATACAGGAAACAAAGTTATCTAGTAACGGTCCTACTAAAAAGCATTTAGAAATTTTGAGGGAAAGGTTTCCTGAGTATGAAATTGTGTGGAATAGTTCAGTAGAACCAGCGCGCAAGGGTTATGCGGGTACTATGTTTTTATATAAGAATGGTCTAGCACCTATTGTTACGTTTCCAGTAATTGGAGCACCAAGTACAATGGATGTTGAAGGACGAATAATCACATTAGAATTTGATGACTTCTACTTAACACAAGTTTATACACCGAATGCAGGGGACAGCCTAAATCGTTTAGAAGATCGACAACTTTGGGATATCAAATATGCAGATTATCTAGTAAGTTTGGATAAAGAGAAGAAGGTCATTGCGACAGGTGATTTTAACGTGGCGCATAAAGAAATAGATTTGGCGCATCCTAATAATAACCGTCGTTCAGCCGGATTTACTGATGAGGAACGTCAAGGTTTTACGAATCTATTAGAAAAAGGTTTTACAGATACCTTCCGCCATATTCATAAAGATGTGACAGGGATTTATTCTTGGTGGGGGCAACGTGTTAAAACAAGTAAAATTAATAATTCGGGTTGGAGAATTGATTACTGGCTAGTGAGTGATCGCATTGCAGATAAAGTAACTAAATCGGAAATGATTGATTCAGGTACAAGACAAGATCATACTCCAATATTACTCGAAATAGAGCTGTAGTTAAAATAGGAATCTTATTAAATGGAAGTGTGTGATATGACTATTTTTGAAGAAATTAAAGAAGATATAATGGCTGATACAATGAATGAGTTCTATACAAGCAAGGGCATTTCACCTTTATTTAAAGCTTCTAAAGATGCCCGTATAGTCATAGTGGGACAAGCGCCAGGACGTAAAGCAGAAGAAACTCAGTTGTTTTGGAATGATTTAAGTGGTGATCGCTTGCGAGATTGGATGGGGATATCTAGAGAAGAGTTTTATCAAAGCAGTCGTATCGCACAATTACCTATGGATTTTTATTATCCAGGAAAAGCAAAAACTGGTGATATGCCACCTCGAAAAGAATTTGCAGAAAAATGGCATCCACGATTACTGGAAGAGATGCCAAATATTGAGAGTACACTTCTCATTGGAAATTATGCACAAAAATATTATTTAGATAAACGATGTGGGAAAAACTTAACTGAAACAGTAAAGAACTTTCAAAAATACTTACCAGAATACTTACCATTGGTTCATCCATCACCATTAACCCAAGGTTGGTTGAAGAGAAATCCATGGTTTGAAAGTGATGTTTTACCTATTTTGAAAGTCATAGTGACAAATTGTCTATAGTTTAGTTCGATAAATTAAGAAGCGATTTATTCTTTTGTTATAAATTGCTTGGTAGATCCCATTGTGGAATGCATTTGTAACAGTGATAGCTAGTGAAATAGTAGCGGTTTCAAGTCCAAGAAGTTTCTTCTTGGACTGATTTTGGTAAAATGAGACATAGGGTTGAAGGTTAATGAAGCGTTTGGGTAATGAGTATGTATCCAATTGAAAATACTTTGTATTTCGAAGTTAATCCTGGTATATTTCATTCGGTCCAGAGATGGAGGAAGAGATTGCTTTCTCTACGAAGGCTACTGCTCCTTCTTTATCATGGTTTTTCAGTGCTTTTAAGATTTCTTGTGCATGATTATAAACAAGAACATTTCCGTATTTTTGAATAAATCTTATCCATAGGTGGGTAACAGGAACGCGGAAAGAACGATATATCAAGGGAAGTAAAGTGTTTTGGCTGGTCATGGCCAATTCATGATAAAAAGAGAAAGCAGCATCAGCAGCTTTAGTAATATTATCGTTCATACATTGCATCTCATCTAAATATTCTTCCAAGGAGACAATGTCTTCATCTGTGTGTCGGTCTACAGACAATTCTACTGCCAGTTTATCCACAATTATTTTGATTTCTAAGATTGAGCAAATCTCGTCACGACGTAGATGTCCGCCATTATAATTCATAATGGAGAGAAGTGTCTCTACAGTACCATAGCGACGGTAATCCATTACAAATACTCCGGAACGGGGTTTTACCATTAAAAAACCTTTTCTGGAAAGCTCAGAAATTCCACTGTTTACCACAGCGCGACTGACCTGCATCTTTTCTGCAAGAATACGTTCAGGTGGGAGTCTTTCACCAATTTTCAATTTTCCGGAAAGAATCATAGTCTCAAGTTCTCTCACAAATAATTCTTTTAATGTAGGTGCCTTTAATTTTGTAAAGTCCATTTATATTCCTTTCTGAAGTTCGATATCATTCAACAAACTGGTACAACCAGATATCAAAAAAATAACATAGTATCGAATAAAAATCAATAGAATATGCTTAAATATACAAATTCACAAGAAGTTTGATAAATACTTGACAATCTATTAAAAACTTTATAGAATTAGTATATAATTGCACTACTGGTATGGCCAGTGCAAAAGTTTGTCTTTAAAAGGAGGAAGAGTTATGTTTCGTTTTAATTATGAGGAGGGTGCAGGAGTTCTAAGTGTTTGGCTAGTGTGGATGGGTGTATTTCTTGTTCTGTTTTTGCTAAACGAAGTTACCCGCAGAATTAAAGTGGCAGGAATTTTAGGATTTTTGGTACTACCAGTTGTACTTTCGGTATTGTGGTTTACGGTTATGAAGGAGACTACTTATACAGATTGGTTTCATTTAGCAAAAGTGTATTCGTCTACAGCAGGTTGTATTGGATTTTGGTGTATACGACATGTACGCGGAACCAACAAAAAGACAGGTGAAAAATGGGCATTGGCTGATAATAAAATAGCTCTTTGCTTTCCACCATTAATTCTGGCCATCAATATTTTAGAAGCTGTAATACGTGATTTCGAAGTGGGTAGCAAGTATGCTGTAATGGCTCAGGATCTAACTGCTGACGCACCTGTGATGTTAATGGGTGGTTCATGGAACTATATGAATGGTATTGCTGGTATTTTGAATATTGTGATTATTACAGGTTGGCTTGGAATTAAGATTAGGAAAAAGACAGAAAAAGATGGTAGCCGAGATATGATTTGGCCAGATATGCTTTGGTTTTACATTCTTGCATACGATTTATGGAACTTCGCCTATACATATAACTGCTTACCTCACCACGCATGGTATTGTGGATTTGCATTATTATTGGCACCGACTCTATGTGCATTTACAGTTGGTAAAGGAGCATGGTTGCAGCATCGTGCTCAGACATTGGCACTTTGGTGTATGTTTGCCCAGACCTTCCCATTATTTCAGGATTTTGGAAAGTGGCGTGTAGACTCTACTTATAACCCTACTACGTATTTTGTAGTTAGTCTTTTAGCATTAGTAGCTAATGTTGCGGTAGTGATTTACATGATTTATAAATGGAAAAAAACAAAACGTAATCCTTATAAGGGTGAATTGTATACAGACTTAAAAGAATATCAAACAATAGCTGCACTGGCAGAATAAAATTTGGAAGGTTGAAAATTTATTTTTCAACCTTCTTTTTATATTAAATTTTGTTTTAAAAAAGTGCTTAGCAATTATCTTCAGGAACTCGACCTCTCACATACTTATGATTGCAATAGGAAAAATTTTTCTGATGATACTTCGAAATAGGCTCTGGACCTCGAATAATATTTCTTTCAATTAATAGGCTTCCATTTTTATCTGCACGAATTCTCCAATCGACTAATAGAATATTGTCATCAGAGATTTCCACGCCTGTAATTCCTCTGGTATTAATACAACATCCTGAGTTGAAATATGGTAATTCACCTGGTTTGGGGAATTTTGGCCTGTGAGTATGTCCACATATTAGCATCTTTTCATGCCTCTTAATCCATTTGTTATAGTTCTTTTCTATTTTATGCCGCTTATATAGATTCCTTGCAGGGCTGGAGGGGTTATGAAAACCAACGACATGCATGTATTTCCAAAAAAAGCGTAATAATAGATTTGATACAATCCATAGCTGGTCATTGATAAAATCACCTTGGTGTCCATGTACAACAAGGATTTCCTGACCACTTTTCTTGTGCTTTAGAACTAAAGCTTCTTTAGGGGATAATCCTTTTAATAAGTCAACCACCTCTTGCTTGTACTCATCATAAAAATGAAAGTAGTTTTTACAAACATAAAATTTGTGCCTAAGATAAATATTGTGATTTCCATACAGGATAATTAAACGCTTATCCTGATGGTATTTTTTCAAGTTCTTAAACACATCACTATGGGCTATTCGGATATACCTGAACTTTGGATATTCCCATAATTCATCACCATCCCCTACCTCTACATAGGTGTAACCCTTGTTATAATAGTAGTCCAAAGCGTGTAAGAAGAGATTCTGATTTCTGGCAAATTCATCAGATACACTATCATCTCCTCTATGGATATCACTAAAAAAGATATACTTAGATTTTTTGTCAAAGTGCAATACCTTAGCATTTTTGTAAGCCTGTGTTAATCTTTTATCTGTAAACATTCCATCACCTCACATACTTATTAGTTTGTATATAGCATTGTTCTAAATTGCTGATTTTATTCTGAGAAAATGGAATTGCTTATGTATACGAGTTGATGGTAAAATAGATTCAAAGAGTTTCAGCCTGCTAAGATAGGCTATTTCATATGAAAATATGCTTAAATTCAAGGAGGAAATATGAAGATAGAACATATTGCATTTAGCGTGGGATGTAAAGAAAATGTGGATAGAATCACTAGAAATCTAAACGCAGATGGCTATGAGGTGGTTAGTGGGCCTAGAGTTACAGGCGATGGATATTATGAAAGCTGTATTATAGGAATAGAGGGAAACCAGATTGAAATAACCATATAAATCGAATGATGAATGATAGACTTGATGTTTCACTCTGCTTTACAGAAATGCTTATAATCAAGTATAATATTCTTACGTGTATAGATTTCATAAGAGGAGGAGTGACTATGTCAAAAATAATTATTATAGAAGATACTGAAACGATACGAGAAGAGCCAAGAACCTTTTTGATCTAGCTCTTTTTATAATATACGGCGGATACTTTTATGCAACCTATATTGGTCCTAAAAATATAGTTAGAAATAGTAATTAATAATTTTTCTGGGATACAAGATTTCTTTGTGGATTTGTAACGGTTGGTATATAATATATTGGTAAAGCTAAAGATTACGTCTACAGATGAAGAGACTAAGGAGCAAGTAGAATGAGAAATATAAAAATGATTATTGAGTATGATGGTAGCAGATATCTAGGATGGCAAAGGCTGGGAGATTCAGACAAAACGATTCAGGGTAAACTTGAAAGTGTAATATCTGAAATGATAGAAACTGGGACAGAAATCATAGGTTCAGGTAGAACAGATGCGGGAACTCATGCTAGAGGCCAAGTTGCTAATTTTAAGACAAGCTCCAGGATGGAACTTAAGGATATGCAAGAGTACATCAATCAATATATTCCTCAGGATATTGTGGTTAAAGAACTTGAGGAAGTTCATGAAAGATTCCATTCTAGATATAATGTAGTGGGAAAAAAGTATAGCTATAATATTTGGAATAATAGTATTCCTTCTGTATTTGACAGGAAATATAGCTTCTATTATCCAGAGAGCCTTTCTATTGATAAGATGAAAGAAGCCTGTTCTAGACTGATTGGAAGCCATGATTTCATAGGTTTTTCTTCGCTTAAAAAATCCCAAAAGTCTACGATAAGAAGAATGGATGAAATCTCAATCCAGAGAGAAGGTGATTTGCTGAAGTTCATTTTTATTGGTGAAGGCTTTCTATATAATATGGTAAGAATTATAATGGGAACCCTCTTGGAAATTGGTTGTGGTTCTAGAGAAGTTAAATGCATAGATGAAATATTTGCAAGTAAGACCAGAAGTGCTGCTGGGTTCACGGCCCCAGCACAAGGTCTGTTTTTAGAGGAAGTATATTATTAAAATAAGAAAAGATAAGGTATTTACGTTGTATATATACGTAGAACACCTTATCTTTTTATCTTATCTTAGGGTTAACTTAATAATCGATATATCCTTAATTTGTTTTTTGTTATATAATGTATTGATAGAATAGGCATCATAGTAAATGGAGGAATACAAAATGGCAATGAAAGATATGGAAAGAATGAAACAACTTTTAGAAGAGAAGAAATCAAAAGTCAGTGCTCTAAAAGACGAAAAAAAGATTGGATCAGGTAAAGTTGAAAAAAGAAATAAGAATATAGGGATTGATTCGACAAGAACTAAAAAAATATCACAATAGAGATGTTTTATAATAGGCTGGCTCTTACGCTGTAGTAGTCAGCCTAAAACAATAAAAGGTATAAAAAGTACTTGTTAAATAAGGTGAGGGTCGTAAAACAATGGATTATACAAAGTTTTCAAGAGAAGAACTAATAGAACGAATTGAAGAACTTGAAAAACTGAATCATGAATTTCAGATGGAGGGTGAACTTCTATGGATGCAGAAAAAGATTTAGTAGCTCAAAAAAAAGTGCACTGGAATACTTTTCTAAAAGATGTATTTATTTGCTCGCTAGGCTCATATGGAGGGCCTGAGGCGCATTACGGTGTTTTCACAGATCAAATGGTAGTAAAGAAAAAATATTTATCCGAAGAAGAATTGGTTGAACTGATTGCATTAACTGGTATATTACCCGGTCCAAGTAGTACACAAACGATTGTAGCGATTGGGTACAAAATGGGAGGTCCATTTTTGGCATTTTTAACTATGTTGGTGTGGGCAGTGCCAGTACTAACATTTATGACTTTCCTTTCATTTTTAAGTCAGTTTCTAGTTTCTATAAATCTATCACAAGAAGGTCTGCGTTATATTGGTCCAATGGCGGTTGGATTTATAATAGTAGCGGCATATCGGATAGGACGTAAAGTAGTAACGGATAGGATAAATCTATTATTATTTCTCATGGGCGGTATAACGACTTATTTTATTCGAGAACCGTGGATTTTCCCCTTGGTTTTGATTTTAGGTGGAGCAGTAAGCATTCTTACTTCGAAAGAAAAGGAACTCTGGAATCCTGTGAACATAAGAGCACCATGGAAATACTTGATTGCCTTTGGAATCTTTTCAATTGGGAGTATCCTCTTAACGTTTTTATGGGATAATAGAATCGTTCATTTATTTGAAAGTTTTTATCGTTACGGTTATTTAGTTATTGGAGGAGGGCAGGTGGTAGTACCACTAATGCATAGTGAGTTAGTAGAAGTAAACCAATACATGACGGATCAAGAATTCTTGACTGGATTTGGGTTTGTACAAGGACTTCCTGGCCCAATGTTTAGTTTTAGTGCTTATGCAGGTGGAATGGCTGCCCGTGGGGCTAGTGTCTTGACTCAGTTGCTTGGAGCTGTTGCAGGTGGTATCGGAATATTTTTACCAGGCTTACTTTTAATTTTCTTTGTATATCCGATATGGGAGAGCCTAAAAAAGATTAGAGGAATAAAGGTTTCACTGAAAGGAATTATCGCTGTTGCGGCTGGACTGATTGCTGTTGCGGCCATTATACTGATGCAAAAAAGTGGATTTTTGCTTGATAATATTTTGATTACCTTTATTACAGTCATACTTTTAATTACAAAAAAGGTTCCGGCACCATTGATTGTGTTACTTGCATTAGTGATAGGATTTATCATATGATATATGAAAGAGAAAAATATCTGTATGAATAGGATTTTTTTGGACACACTATTAAAAAAGGAGTGTGTGAAATGAATCAAAATGCCGAACTTTTAAATTTTATTTATCAAAATTCACAAATGGGAGTGGATACGATTAATCAATTGATAGACATTGTTGAGGATGAGAATTTTAAAAAACAATTAAGATCGCAATTGAATGAGTATAAAGAAATCCATAGTGCAGCTAAAAAAGCTTTAAATGAAAATGGATATGACGAAAAAGGTATAGGAACTCTTGAAAAGATAAGAACGTATCTTATGATTAACATGCAAACTGTGACTGATAAAACATCATCTCATATCTCCGAGATGCTTCTTATTGGAAGTAATATGGGAGTAATTAATGCGGTGAAAAATTTGAAGAAATATAAAAATTCTGAATCAGATGTTTATAAACTTATGGAAAGATTACTTAAATTTGAAGAAAACAATATTCAACAATTAAAAGAATTCTTATAACCCTATATTTAGACAGGAACACTCTGCGAAATCAGAGTGTTTTTTATTTCCTAAAAACAATCTTTGTATTTAAACTGTGTTAGTGTATAATTAAAGTATAAGTTCATAGAAAAGGAATACTATGTATAGGGGGATAAAAGTAGATGCAATCTTATATAGATGTAGTAAAAGGCTTTTGCAAGAGTATTGTACATACTGATAATCCATTGAGTTATAAAGCTATAACCAAGAAAAACTTCCCCTATTTTATTGGGTGGGTTTCTGTTTTTATATGGCTTTATTCATATTTTCTCCCAATGGGAGAATTCCGTTTTCAAAGTAGGCTCTACAATGAAAACGTAGGTGATTCAATGATATACTTCTATGCTTGGCTGTTTTCGGGAGGACTGATACCGCTTTTATTTGATGTGAAGAAGTTTGTTTCCAAGACCATATACAGTGTAATTCTTACGATTCTATGCTTTGGTGAGATTCGATTCACTGGACCTGGGATTTTGTCGCAAGGAATTATGGTAGTTGCATCCATTTGCATAGGGCACATGTTTGCATCTTATGTGTATGGATTTTTTATGGTACTTAACAATTCTGAAAAGTTTTATTCAATGGTGCTAGCCACATTGCTGCCACGTATTTTGATGTTTGGTAAACCATTTTTAAATAAAATGGATTCCAATATAGATGCGGCAAATATTATCATTGTAATAATTATGCTAATATTGCTTATTTGCTCATATAGTTTGAGAACGGAAACCTTCAGTGTTCCATCAAGTCCAAATACAAAGGCACCGATAAATGCCTATTCTCTGATGCCACTGGTTTTTGTAGTCTTAACATTGAATGATGTAATTGCACCTTCAGCTCTGCACCATATGGCAGCTGGAATACCAGAAAAACAAATTGAAAACTTTTATTTCCTAGGAACATTAATTGGTATACTAATCGTGATTTTTTTTCAAAAGAGGTATTCCATCAATATATATAATATGTTAAGCATTTCCTTTGCTCTTTTGGCTACAGGGTTTACCATCAATCTTGTAAGTATGCAAAATACTAGCATGGGTCATTTGTCTGCATTATGCTTTGGATGCTCTTATGCTATTGGAATCGTCAAT
>CAYYVJ010000006.1:22776-32275 GCA_964475115.1 uncultured Lachnospiraceae bacterium | reverse complement strand
TTTTTCTTTATACTATCTCCGTTATTTATTAGAATGCTTTACTTGGGTGAGTGGATCGACGATACCTACCGTCCTGATGTTACGAAATGTTCCCGCTTAGAGGCATACCTTAAAGAGTTAAAACTGACTCCGGCTGAAGTAGAGGTATGTAAGCTATTATTGGATGGATATACGTTGCGCCAGATTTCAGGCATACAATCAAAGGCCTATGCCACTATTAATACATATTGTACTTCTATTTACCGTAAACTTAATATTAACAGTCGAACGGAGTTAATTCTTTTTCTTCAAGACTATATAACATGAAAAATATATAATTAATAGAGCTAAAAACTTTATTAATTGTATATTTTTTTGTATTGCCAAAAATCATAGTTATGAGCTATACTAGTTTAAAGTGATAATCCATTAAACAGAAGAATGGTATGGAGGTATTAAATGAAGAACAGAATTGAAACAAAGTGTATACATGAGGGATGGAAACCAGTAAAAGGAGAGCCCAGACAATTACCGATTATTCAGAGTACAACCTTTAAATATGATACAAGTGATGAAATGGGACAATTATTTGATTTAGAGGCATCAGGTTATTTTTATACTAGGTTACAAAATCCAACGAATGATGCTGTCGCTGCAAAGATATGTGCAATGGAAGGCGGAGTTGCAGCAATGCTTACTTCTTCTGGGCAAGCGGCAAATTTCTATGCTATCTTTAATATTTGTGAAGCTGGAGATCATATTATAGCCTCTTCATCAATATACGGAGGTACCTACAATTTGTTTGGTATAACTTTGAAGAAAATGGGAATCGAATGTACTTTTGTAAATCAAGAGTTAGCAGAGGAAGAATTAGAGAAATACTTCAAAGCAAACACAAAGGCAGTTTTTGGTGAGACCATTACAAATCCAACTGTTTCCGTATTTAATTTTGATAAATTTGCAAGATTAGCACATTCTCATGGAGTTCCCTTAATAATTGATAATACATTTGCCACTCCTATTAACTGTAGACCATTTGAATGGGGAGCAGATATTGTTACTCATTCTACAACCAAATATATGGATGGACATGGAGTTAGTGTTGGAGGATGTATTGTAGATAGTGGAAATTTTGATTGGATGTCAAATGCTGATAAGTTCCCAGGATTAACAACGCCTGATGAATCTTATCATGGAATTATCTATGCTGAAAAATTCGGAAAAGGTGCTTATATAACAAAGGCAACGGCACAATTAATGCGTGATTTTGGAGCAATCCAATCGCCTCAAAATGCCTTTTACGTTAATTTAGGCCTTGAAACACTTTATTTAAGAATGAAACAGCATTGTGAGAATGCTTTAGCAGTGGCGGAATTTTTAAATAGTAATAGTAAAATTGCATGGGTTAATTATCCAGATTTAAAAGATAATAAGTATAATGAATTGGCAAAAAAATATCTTGCAAATGGATCTTGTGGAGTACTTGCTTTTGGAATTAAAGGGGAAAGAGAAGACGCAATAAAATTCATGGACAAATTGAAATTAATTTCCATCGTAACACATGTTGCAGATAGTAAAACTTGCCTTTTGCATCCGGCTACTCATACACACCGTCAATTAACAGAGCAACAGTTAGATGAGGCAGGAATTGCTTCTGATTTAATTAGATTATCAGTAGGACTGGAAAATATTAATGATATTATAGAGGATCTAAAACAAGCACTAGAAAGTGAATAATTTATAATTATAAATTATATTTAACGTGCAATAATCCTATAAAGTGATATAATAGAACAAAAAGGAGGTAAGATAATGAGCAAATTATATGATAACTTAAATGAGCAAATGAATTTTGAATTGGAATCTGCTTACATATATGCAACGATGTCTGCATATCTAGATGAGCAGAACATGAGAGGTATGACCCATTTTATGGATGGACAAGTAAAAGAGGAAATGGAACATGCATCAAAGATAAAGAAGTTTCTTCAAGAAACAGGATATGGTATAAAATATCGTGCCTTAAATCCAGGGGATGGTAAATTCGCTTCTATTGAGGAAGTGTTTAAAAAAGCTCTTGACCATGAAAAAGTAGTAACAAAACATATTCATGACTTAGTGAAGGCTGCAAGAGAAGAAGGGGACGAAAGAGTACTTAATTTACTTGCTTGGTTTGTAGATGAACAAATCGAAGAAGAAGATACCTTTACTGTACTTGCTGAAAGATTAGAAAGAATTAATGGAGCATGGAATGGTCTATATATTCTTGATAAAGAACTTAGTGTTAGATAATTAAAACTGTATCATATATGAAACGGCATCTCATTAGAACTAATGAGATGCCATTTTTATGTTCTCATATAAATTAATGAATAGACAGTACTCTTTTTATAAAGCAAAATGAAGTTGTAGAAAAAATCATAAAAAAGCTTGGTAGTATTCGGAGGTGGAAGCAAATGAGCATGACCCAAAGTGATAAAGAAGCACAGGTTGCTCAGCTAACCCTGAGAGAACATGAACTTTATCTATTGTTACTTGAGGGATTTACCCTAAAAGAGTCCGCAAAACAGCTCTCGATTAAATACTCAACGGCAAATACACACATGACAGGAATCTACAAAAAGTTAGGGGTGTGTTCAAGAGCAGAGCTTATTATCAATTATCGTAATATTAAAGGAGGAGATCATAATGATTGATCAAAAAAGTAGTAATGAAAATCAAGAACCGTTAATGTCTCAGGAAACGATTGCTTCACAAGGGGATCAAGATAATACCTATAGCACGGAAGATATTAAAAAGAATAAGGCAATGGCAGGACTTTCCTATTTGCTTTTCTTTTTACCATTGTTAGTTTGTCCTGAATCTGGATATGCAAAGTTCCATGCAAATCAATCATTATTGCTTCTTATTACAGGCGTGGCTGGTAATGTAATATTAGGAATCATACCTTTAATTGGTTGGGTATTAATTCCGTTTTTTGGAATTGGAATTCTTATACTTGGTATTATGGGATTGGTAAATGGATTTGGAGGAAAGGCAAAAAGACTTCCCATTATAGGAAAATTTAATATTTTGAAATAAGGAGAGATAATATGAGGAAAATTTTGATTTACTTTTTTATGTTTATGCTTATTATGTCGCTTGTCGGATGTGGAAAAAGAAAGTCATTAGGGGATAGGGCCGGCGAAGCTCTCGCAGAAAAAATAATAAAGGAAGCTGGAGGTGGAGATGTAGACATCGATGGTGATGTCGTAGTGGTCAAAGGTGAAGATGGAGAGGAAGCCATCTTTGGTGAAACAGATTGGCCAACATCTGATTTGGCAGCTAAATTTCTGGTGAAGATTTCGTGGGGCATATCGGAGGAGACGACTTTGTAGTTGTGCTAAACGAACATGCTGAGGTAGATTATTTTGCGGAAATCACAAGAAAATTTGAAACAGAAGTCTTAAACCTATACAATCGCAGTGATTTAGAAAAAGGTTATATTACTACAGCTAATAGGCATGGAGTTGTTGAAAAATTTCCGATTATTACACTTACTACGGTAGTAACCAATAATCAAATGCAAGCTTATAAGAATCAATTTGAATTGACGAAAGAACTGGCATATTTAAAAAAGCTTGCTAAGCAAAAAAAGGTCAGAATTAGTTGAAAATATATCTAAAAATACTCAGGAGAAAATATTAGACGTACGATCTCATTGGGTAGAGATACTTATGTAATTGGTAAAATAAACTATACAACTTTAAAAGAGGTCTGTAAAATTCTAAAAGGATTCAGTCAGATTATGAGCGATTACAATATTCAGTCTTATACTGCCGTTGCAACAAGTGCAATAAGAGAAGCTACAAATCGAGATTATATTTTAGAAATGTATTACAACTCAGTATAGATAATATTAGGCTTAAATATGATGTTGATATTCAACACAGTAATGTAGTATTGGTGCCAATGGATGTGGAAAGTCAACCCTGCTCAAAACCATAGCAAGAATCATAAAGCCTAAAAATGGCGAAATTTATATAAAGGAGAAAAGCATTAAAAATCAAAAGGAAATGCATATAGCAAAACAGATTGCTTTTTTACCCCAAGGTCCTATTTGCCCAAGCGGTATTACTGTTAAAGAATTAGTGGCTTATGGAAGGTTTCCTCACCAAAAAATGATAGGTGGACTAAAGAGTTATGATAAGGAAATTATTAAGTGGGCATTAGAAGAGACGGAAATGGATGATTTTGCAGATAGGGAAATAGAAATTTTATCTGGAGGACAAAGGCAAAGAGCTTGGATTACTATGACATTAGCTCAAGAAATAGATATCATTATGCTAGATGAACCAACAACCTATTTGGATATGTCTTATCAGCTAGATATCCTAAAAGTACTGGAGAAATTGTTTGTAACGGATCGCCTAAAGAAGTGATTACAAAAGAAAGCTAAAAAATTCTATTAAAGATGAATAGCTTGGAAACAATACACAAAAAACAATAAATTATAGAAATGAAATTCTTGCATTTATGAAAAGCCTGTGGTAGTATGTGAAATAGAAATGCAATGAAAGAGACTCGCGTTACGGGTAACTTCAGGGAGACGGCGTCATCGACTGAAAGCGCTGTTAGTAGGAAGTAACGAATAAGAACCATATGCGGTTTTTAGTGGGAACACTCTGGAGCAGATTACCTGACCTAAATATAGCTAGGGTAGTACGTGTCACACGTTACGTGTTAAAAGTGGAAATGCAAAAGCATTTCAATGCGGGTGGTACCGCGGATTATGATTTCAATCCGTCCCGGAATACGAAAGTATTCCTGGGACGTTTTTTTATGCAATAATTTGAGAAAAAAGAATAATAACAAGAAGCTAAAGGAGATTAAGATGGAATTTTTAAGTGGAATAAATAAAAAAGACACAGTGGAAATTTCTGACTTACTTGTGGATGGCATGGTTGGAAAACAGGTAAAAGTGAATGGTGCAATTCATACAATTCGGGATATGGGAAATATTGCATTTGTTGTCCTTCGTAAAATAGGTGGATTATTACAGTGTGTATATGTAGAAGGTGATACCGGATTTGATATTAATCATTTAAAAGAAGCATCTACCGTAGAGGTGTTAGGAACCATTGCTGAAAATGAAAATGCACCTAATGGAATTGAGATATTATTAAAAGAAATTAAAGTACTTTCAGAACCTACTGAGCCAATGCCAATTCCAATTGCAAAATGGAAAATGAATACAAACCTTGAGACAAATTTAAATTTACGTCCTATTTCTTTAAGAAATATTAGAGAAAGAGCAAAATTTAAAATTCAAGAAGGCATAGTAAGAGGATTTCGCGAATTTTTATATCAACAAGAATTTACAGAAATTCGTACTCCTAAAATTGGTTCCAAAGGAGCAGAAGGTGGAGCTAATATTTTTAAATTAGATTATTTTCATCGCCCTGCGGTATTGGCACAAAGCCCACAATTTTACAAACAAATGATGGTAGGTATCTTTGACAGAGTATTTGAAACAGGACCTGTATTTCGAGCAGAAAAACATAATACGAAACGTCATTTAAATGAATATACCTCTCTTGACTTTGAAATGGGATATATTGATGGATTTGAGGATATTATGGCAATGGAAACGGGAGCACTTCAATATATCATGGCTACCCTTGCAAAAGATTACGCAAAGGAACTAAACATACTTGGTGTAACACTTCCAAATGTAACGAATATTCCTTGTGTAAGATTTGACGATGCAAAAAATCTTGTTTCAGAAAAATATAAACGTACCATTAAAAACCCATTTGACTTAGAACCAGAAGAAGAAGTATTAATTGGGCAATATTTTAAAGAGGAATATGATGCAGATTTTGTATTCGTAACACATTATCCATCTAAAAAACGTCCTTTTTATGCAATGGATGATCCTGCGAATACAACTTATTCATTAAGCTTTGACTGTTTATTTAAAGGAATGGAAATCACAACTGGTGGACAACGTATTCACGACTATAGTATGTTAATGGAAAAAGTTGCAGCTAGAGAAATGACAGAAGAAGGTATGGAACATTACTTACTTGCGTTTAAACATGGAATGCCACCTCACGGTGGACTGGGTATTGGATTGGAACGTTTTACCATGAAACTTCTTGGGGAAGACAATGTAAGGGAAACAACCTTGTTTCCAAGAGATTTATCTCGTTTGGAACCATAATCTTATCTTAAAATACGACTATCTCAAAATATGAAAGGGAAATAATTATGGCAAATATAATAAACGATGAAACAATAGACTATGTTGGCATTTTAGCAAAACTGGAACTTTCTGATGAAGAAAAAGATCAAGCAAAAAAAGATATGGCCAGCATGTTAGATTATATCGATAAATTAAGTGAATTAGATACAGAAGGCGTGGAACCAATGAGTCACGTTTTTCCATTGAATAATATATTTAGAGAAGATGTTGTTGTAAACGGTGATGATAGAGATAATATTTTGTCTAACGCACCGGCAAAAAAAGATGGGGCATTCAAAGTACCACGTACGGTAGAATAGGAGGAGACGAATGAGTATATTAGATTGTACCGCAGTAGAACTGGGTAAAAAAATAAAGTCAGGTGAAGTTACTGTTGTAGAAGCAACAAAAGCTGTTCTTGATCAAATAGAGAAGAGTGACAATACTTATCATTGTTTTGTTACAGTAAATAAAGAAGCTGCCTTAAAAAAAGCGGAGGAAATTCAAATATTAATTGATAATGGATCACTTTCTGGACCGCTTGCGGGTGTACCAGTTGCTATAAAAGATAATATGTGTACAGAAGGAATAGTAACAACATGTTCTTCTAAAATATTAGGTAATTTTGTTCCAACATACTCAGCAACTGCTGTGGAAAGCCTTGAAAAAGCAGGAACAGTTATGATTGGAAAGACAAATATGGATGAATTTGCGATGGGAAGCACAACCGAGACTTCGGCATATGGTGTGACCAAAAATCCGTGGAATATTGCCCATGTTCCTGGCGGGTCTTCAGGCGGTTCAGCAGCTGCAGTTGCAGCCAAAGAATGTTTCTTTGCCCTAGGTTCAGATACAGGTGGATCAATTCGTCAACCGGCTTCATTCTGTGGTATTGTTGGTATGAAACCTACGTATGGAACAGTGCCTCGTTATGGGCTTATCGCATATGGTTCCTCGCTTGACCAAATTGGACCTCTTTGTAAAGACGTTACAGATTGTGCAACTATTTTAGAAATAATTGCAAATCATGACACAAAAGATTCCACTTCTGTGAAAAGAGATGATACGGACTTTACATCAGCGCTTATTGATGATGTAAAAGGCATGAAAATTGGGATACCAAAAGATTATTTTGGAGAAGGTCTTGATCCAGAAGTAAAAGCTTCTGTAATGAAAGCCGCAAAAGTACTACAGGAAAAAGGTGCTATTATAGAAGAATTTGATTTGAGTCTTGTTGAATATGCAATCCCAGCTTACTACACAATTGCATCAGCAGAAGCTAGTTCAAATTTAGAACGTTTTGATGGGATTAAATATGGTTATCGAACAGAAGAATTTGCGGGACTACATTCTATGTATAAAAAGACTCGCTCAGAAGGATTTGGACCTGAAGTAAAACGTAGAATTATGCTCGGATCATTTGTATTAAGCTCAGGCTACTATGATGCATATTACTTAAAAGCTTTACGAGTAAAGGCTTTGATAAAAAAAGCATTTGATGCAGCTTTTACAAAATATGATGTTATCCTAGGACCAGTTGCTCCAACAACAGCTCTAAAATTAGGAGAAAGTTTATCAGATCCTATTAAAATGTATTTAGGTGATATTTATACAATTTCCCTTAATCTAGCAGGCCTTCCAGGTATTAGCGTTCCTTGTGGAAAAGATTCCAATGGCTTACCAATTGGTATGCAATTAATTGGTGATTGCTTTCATGAAAAGACACTAATTCAGGCTGCGTATACCTATGAACAAGCTAGAGGGATTTTTGGTACAGCATCACTTGAAAATGAAAATGGAAAGGAGATATCATGATGGCAAAACAATATGAAATAGTAATTGGATTGGAAGTCCATGTTGAACTTGCTACAAAAACTAAAATTTTCTGTGGATGTACAACTGAATTTGGTGGTTCTCCAAATACCCATACATGTCCAGTGTGTACAGGCATGCCAGGTTCTCTTCCAGTACTTAACAAACAAGTGGTGGAATATGCAATTGCAGTTGGTCTAGCTACAAACTGTGCAATCACTCAATATAGTAAATTTGATAGAAAAAACTATTTTTATCCAGACAACCCGCAAAACTACCAAATTTCACAATTATATCTTCCCATCTGCCGCAATGGTGGAATTGAAATAGAAACAGTTGCAGGGAACAAAACCATAGGTATTCATGAGATTCACATGGAAGAGGATGCAGGTAAATTAATTCATGATGAATGGGAAGACTGTTCTTTAGTAGACTACAACCGTTCAGGAGTGCCATTAATTGAAATTGTATCAGAACCAGACATGCGTTCTGCAGATGAGGTAATTGCATACCTTGAAAAATTAAGACTCATTATTCAATACCTTGGAGCAAGTGATTGTAAGTTACAAGAAGGTTCTATGCGAGTGGATGTTAACTTATCCATTCGAGAAGTAGGAACACAAGAACTTGGCATACGCACTGAAATGAAAAACTTAAATTCCTTTAAAGCGATTGCGAGAGCAATTGAAGGGGAAAAGGTTCGTCAAATAGAGTTACTAGAAGAAGGGAAAACGGTGACACAAGAGACAAGGCGTTGGGATGATAATAAAGAATGCTCATTTGCTATGCGTAGTAAAGAAGATGCTCAAGATTATCGTTATTTTCCCGATCCAGATTTAGTTCCTATTAGTATTAGTGATGAATGGATTGCAGATATTAAAGCAAGTCAGCCAGAACTTCGTACAGAAAAAATGAATCGCTATAAGATAGAATTTGATATTCCAAAATATGATATTGATATTATTACAAATTCTAAGCACATGTCAGATATTTTTGAAGCAACGGTTGCGATGTATAAACAACCTAAAAAAGTTTCTAACTGGTTAATGGTTGAAACAATGCGTCTCTTAAAAGAACATGAGATGGAAGTGGAAGATATTCGTTTTTCACCTGAAAATCTTGCTAAGTTAATAGAGCTGGTAGATAATAAAATCATTAACTCCACAGTTGCAAAAGAAGTATTTGAAATTATCTTTGATAAAGATATTGATCCAGTCAAATATGTGGAAGAAAAAGGCTTAAGGATTGTAAACAATGAAGGTGCTCTACGTAAAACAGTAGAAGAAGTAATTGCAAAAAATCCTCAATCGGTGGAGGATTATCATAGTGGTAAAGAAAAAGTAATTGTTTTCTTGGTTGGTCAAACAATGAAAGCAATGCAAGGAAAAGCGGATCCAGGTCTAATTAACAATATATTAAAAGAATTGCTTTAAAATAAAATTATGAACTTATAAGAAAATAAGATGATAGAAAAAATATTGA
>CAYYVJ010000006.1:0-22676 GCA_964475115.1 uncultured Lachnospiraceae bacterium | reverse complement strand
GCAAAGGCTCTTTTATTGTTACGCCTATTTTTTTTATTATAACTCAGTTTATAAAGATAAAGGAGCAAAAGACATGAACTATACATCCAGAATATGAAAAAGCAGGAATCTTAGAACGTCTTGTGGAACCTTTTGTCAAAGTTTGATAAATGAGCTTTATCGCCACATTGGTGCAGATGTTGATGTACCAGCTGGAGATATTGGTGTTGGTGCACGTGAAATGGGTTTTATGTATGGTCAATATAAACGACTTACTGGTAATGTAGCTATTTATGCTACTGAAAAAGCACAGCAGTTAGGTGCAAAGGTTGTAACTGTAAGTGATTCTAATGGATATGTATATGATGAGAATGGTATTGATTTACAAACTGTTCAGCAAATTAGACTTCCCAGTAGGTGATAAGCTAGTAAAAGCAAAACCTATATATGAATACCTTGAAGGTTTTAAAACTGATATTTCGGGATGTAGAAAAAAAGAGGATTTACCAAAGGAAGCACTTGATTATATCAAATATATAGAAGATGCTGTGGGTTGTCCTATTAAATATGTATCAGTAGGACCTATGAGAGAGGATTATATTGTAATGTAATCATCCGTATAAATAGATTGATAGACAGAATTAGGAGGGTATATTGTGTGTGGAATAATTGGTTATGTAGGTAATGAAAATGCGGTACCTTTGATTATAGATGGTTTAAAGAAGTTAGAGTACCGTGGCTGTGGGTAGAAAAGTATGAAGAAAGTATAAAAAGTAATGTAAAATAAAACATTGAGAACAAAAAAACGGAGGCAGAAAATGAAAGATGTTTTAATTATGAAGTCACCTGCAGCATGGCATCGTGATATGTACCGAGAAGGGGCACCTACAGGTAATGGAAAAATAGGAGCTTTGATATATGGAGGAATAGCGCAAGAAACCGTTGTTATTAATCATACTGAGTTATGGACTCTAGGAAAAGTGCAAGAATTACCGGATGTTCATGAAACTCTAAACAAGACACGTGAAGGAATAGATAAAGGAGATTATTGGGATTCCAACTGGATTAGCACGAATGCATTAGTAGAAGCAGGATACGACTCGCGTCTTGGAGATCCTTGTTCTGTTTGTGATATTCGATTAGAGGTTTTAGATAGAAGACCTTTTCAAAAATACCGTAGAATGGTTCATATGGATTCAGGTGAAGTTACAGTTTCTTGGAAGGAAAGTAACGATGTATTTTCTAGGAACTTATTTGTATCAAGAAGTCGTGATTTAATATTTTATGAAATGATTTCAGAGAATGCAACTATGGATATGACTCTTAGTTTGGACTTTCATGAAACATTTGAAGAAGATGGGTTGAGTAAAAGAAAAAGCTTAGAAGAAAGTAATAATATAGGTTCCTATTCTAATCAGAATATAATTGGTTTTTATGCTAGACATGAAGATAATACTTACTATGGTGCAGTTGGTAGGATTATTTCTGATGGTGAAATAAATAATTTGGAAAATGGCAAGGTATCTATAAAAAAATGTAAGAAATTATTATTGGTAGTAAAACCTTTTATCAAAGAAAGTTATGATACTGCAATTGATGCAACACCTATGATTCCAATAGAAGAGTATGATTATTTAGAGATGAAAATAGAACATCAGAAGCTTCATGAACCTTTGTACCGTAGCGTTGAACTTAGTATTGCAAAATGCTCAGAAAAAAGTAATGAAGAATTACTAGCAGAAGCCTATGATGATGTGGCTAGTCCAGAACTTTTAGAAAAGCAATGGAGATTTGGACGTTATCTTATGGTTTGTGGAACACGCGAAGATGGCTTACCCTTTTCGCTATATGGTTTATGGCATGGTAGATATACCATGATGTGGCCGCACAATATGGCTAATGAAAATGTACAAATGATTTATTGGCATACCTTGGCAGGTGATTTACACTTTACTATGAAGCCCTTGATTAAATATTACGTGGAACGAATGGATGATTTTAGGGATTGCGCAAAAAAAATATTTGGAATTCCTGGGATCTATGTTTCGGCAGGAACTACACCGGGGAATTATTTTCCAAATCAGATTGTTCCTGTAATTGTTAATTGGATAGGCTGTGCAGGTTGGCTAGCGCAACATTTTTATGATTATTATCTTTATACTGGTGATAGTGAAACCTTATATAGTGAGATTATTCCATTTATGCTAGAAGCTGCAGAGTTTTATGAACACTATCTCGTGAAAGAAGAGAATGGAATCTATAAAATCTATCCTTCTGTTTCTCCTGAAAACACCCCAGGTAATTTAATTCCAGGTGAAACCCCAGATATGGCTCATCCTTGTCCTTCTGTAGTGAATTCAACCATGGACATTGCTATCATTAAGGAACTTATGTCAAACCTTTTGGAGCTTTCTAAACAAGAGGGTGTTTTTGAAGGTAAGCAGGAGATTTGGAAAGATATTATCCTTAACCTTCCTTCTTATGAGACAACGGAAGAGGGAGATATGAAAGAATGGCAATACCTCGGACTAGAACAAAGGTATAATCATAGACATTTATCTCATATCTATCCAGTATTTCCAAGTTCAGAAGTAGTAAAGGGAAGAGATGATGACGATTTAATAAATGCTTTTGAAAAGGCAGTAGATAAGAGAGTTTTAGGAGCACAGACAGGCTGGTCCCTAGCTCATATGTCTTGTATCTACTCTCGTTTTGAGAAACCTGAGAAGGCTATAGAATGTTTAGATATTCTAAGTAAGGCTTGTCTCTTAAAGAACTTTTTTACATTGCATAATGACTATAGAGGTATGGGTTTATCCTTAGGAAAAGGTAATGAAGCTCCAGTGCAATTAGATGCTGCAATGGGGTTGGTAGAAGCAATTCAAGAAATGCTTCTCTATGCTGGAAAGGACTTTATAAAGCTACTTCCTGCATTACCAGAAAGATTAGCTAAAGGTTCTATCAACAACTTGAGATTTATGACGGGTAAGTTAAATATGAAATGGGATATAGAAGCACTGGAATTTAATGTGGTGATTATTGCAGATAGGGAGACAAAGGTGCAATTGTACCTACCAGGGTTTATAAAAGAAAAAATTACGAACTTTAGAAGTGGAGCTGTTCTAGAACTATCAGCAGGAAGAAGATTTTCATTAAACACAGAAAAAGGAGGTATTTATGAATAAAATACATTGGGTTGGAGACTCTACAGTAGCCTATAACGGGATCGATACCTATCCTCAGACGGGAATTGGACAAGTATTTCATTTATATTGTAAGAGGGATTGTGAAGTATATGACTATGCGAAGAATGGAGAAAGTTCCAAAAGTTTTTATGAAAAGGGGCTGTTTGCACCTGCATTAGAAAAAATGGAGAAAGGGGACTTTCTATTTATTCAGTTTGGACACAATGATGAAAAGGCGGATGAAGAAAGACACACGGAACCTAGTAGTAGCTACCGTGAGTATCTGATGAAATATGTAACTGCCGCAAGAGAAAAGAAAGTTCATCCTGTATTTATTACACCTTTATCAAGAAGACATTTTACAACGGATGGAAAGATCGAAGATAGCCATACGGATTATCCTAGTGCTATGATTGATTTGGCAAAAGAAGAAAAGGTCCCATATATAGACCTTTGCAAAAGTAGTAAAAAACTGCTGGAGCATACCGGTGACTTGAATAGTCGAAAATGGTTCATGTATTTTCCAGCAGGTACTTATAGTAATTATGAAGAGGATAAGACTGATAATACTCATATGCACTATGAAGGTGCTGTAGTTATGGCCAGATTAGTGGAGCGTGGGCTTCGAGAACTAGGTGGTATCTATATTGAATGTTTGTTGTCATAAAATTTCTACATGATATTCTTTTAACCAATATTCTACCTGAATAAAATAGGCTAGCATCTGTGGAGCGTTCATCAGTTGACCAAACCATGGAATATTTGTTTCGGGAGTAATGGACATGGCAAAATCTTTTAATTTGTCTTCTACTACAAAATTTAAAAGAGGAGAGTTCTTATTATTTAAAACTTTCATAAGCAAGTTTCTTACGGTGTTAAGATACTCGGGATTATGAGTTTTAGGATAAGGACTCTTTTTTCTCCATAGTACATCTTCTGGTAAAATACCAGTTAATGCTTTTCTGAGTAAGCCTTTTTCTCTATTCATATAATACTTATACTCCCAAGGTACATTCCATAGATATTCTAAAAGTGTGTAATCACAGAAAGGTGTCCTCACATTTAGCCCGGCCGCTGCACTCATTCTGTCATTTCTATCTAGTAATGTGGGCATCCATCTCGTTAAATTGAGATAAAATAATTCTCTAGCTTTAGCATTTTCAGCTGTATCAGTATCAAGGCGGGGGACTTCTGCTAGAGCTTCTGCATAACGTTGTTCCATATATTCACTTGGTTTTACAAGTTCAAGAAGTTCAGGTGAATAAAAGTCAAATCGTTCTTTTGCTCTTCTTGACCAAGGGAAAGTGTTGTTATCTTGAAGTTCTTTTCTATAAAACCAAGGATATCCTCCGAACACTTCATCTGCACCTTCTCCAGATAAAGCAATCGGAGCATGTTTCTTTATTTCGCTACAAAAAAGGTATAAAGAGGAGTCGACATCGGTCATACCAGGAATATCCCTTGCCTGAACGGCTTGAAATAATGCATCTGTCAGTTGGGGAGTATCAATATAATAGGTATGGTGCTTTGTTCCAAGGTATTCAGATACGAATTTTGCCCATGGGGAATCAGGATCAGGTTGAAACTCATTTTTATGAAAATTCACATCATTGCCAATGTAATCAACAGAAAAACTTTGAATTGGATCTTTATTCACTTCTGTAGCAATTGCCGTAATAGCGCTAGAATCTAACCCACCAGAAAGCATGGTACAAATAGGCATATCTGCAACTAACTGCCTTTTAACTGCATCATATACCAATTCTCTTACAGATTCGATTGTACTTTCTATGGATTCGTTATGAGGACTGCTAATTAAGGACCAATACTTCTTTGTGTGATATCCATTTTTGTCTATGGTCATATAATTTCCGGGTTTTATTTCTGATATATCTTTAAAAATTCCGTGTCCAGGTGTTCTGGATGGGCCCATAACAAATATTTCAGAAAGACCTTCCCTGGTGAGACTAGGTGCTATCATTGGATGAGCGAGAATCCCTTTTAACTCAGATGCAAATAAAAATGAATTGTTTTTTCGGCTATAAAATAAAGGTTTAATTCCTATTCGGTCCCTAGCAAGGAACAATTGCTCTTTGTTTACATCCCAGATTGCAAAGGAGAATATACCATTGAATTTTTCAACACACTTTTTGCCCCATTGGATATAAGAATTAAGTAGCACATCTCTATCGTTACTATCATGAAAGACATGACCAAAAGAAAAAAGCTCATTTTCAAGTTCTTTTCCATTATATAGTTCACCGTCATAAGCCAACGCATAATCGTTGCCATTTCTTTGGAAGGAAATAGCTTGCCTATCCTCTTTAGTATTAGTAACCATTGATCTTCTTTGTCCAAAAGCGGCATGTCTGGAAAACCAATAATTTGATTCATCACGTCCACGGGAAATCATGGAGTCAGTCATTTTGTTTATAATTTGTTCTTGATGTGAAAGGTCTTGTGAAAAGTCTACCCAACCTGCAATTCCGCACATAATTCTAATCCTCCTAAACATATATGCTATGTTTTGTATAGTTTACTATGCTTTCATAATGATACTATTTTATGTAGAAAAGTTATAAAAAATACGTTAAGAAAAGAGATGTGTTTAATTTGCACATTTTGTTTAATGTAGTATAATAAAAAAGTATTATAGTAATATTTGAAGTTATACTAATAGAATGTTAGGCGGATTTATTCTCATAGATTATAAGGAGGAAGAAAATGAAAGAAATTTTTAGTAGAAGAAGTATTAGAAAATATCAAGATAGATTAGTGGAGGATGAACTTATTCAAAAAATGCTAAGAGCGGCAATGTATGCACCTTCAGCAGGTAATGAAAAGCCATGGCAATTTATTGTGATTAAGGATAAGGAGAAATTACAGGAGATTACTACTTTTCATCCATATACACAGATGTTAAAGGGGGCGTCTTTAGCAATATTAGTATGTGCGGATACAAGTAATCTAAAGTACAATGGGGTATTCTGGCCTCAGGATATAGCTGCATGTACACAAAACATACTTTTAGAGGGGAAGCACTTAGGGCTTGGAACCTGCTGGTGTGGAGTTTATCCTTTAGAAAATGAAATGGCCAGATTAAGAGAATTATTTAATATACCCGATCATTTTATTCCTGCAAGTCTTGTAGCAGTAGGTTATCCAGCTGAAGAAAGAGAAGTACGGGAAAGATATAATCCTGACAGAGTACATTACGAAAAGTGGTAATACAGTACAAACAGAAAGGAATTAATAAGTGAACGATACGATAAAAGTGAATCCACTGGGGTCAACAAAGATAAGTAAACTGATGCTGAAATTTGCAATACCTAGTATTATTGCCATGATGGTTAGTGCCATCTATAATATTGTGGATCAATTATTTATAGGACATGCCGTTGGATATTTAGGAAATGCGGCTACCAATATTGCATTCCCACTTGCTATGATGTGTACTTCCGTTGGTTTGCTATTTGGTATTGGTGGAGCATCTAGCTTTAACATTAGCATGGGAGCGGAAGAAAAAGAAGATGCACCTTACTACATTGGCAATTCTATTGTAATGCTCCTTGGTGGTGGAACTTTACTGTTTTTGCTTGTTGAAATATTTTTAACACCTCTGCTGATTGTTTTTGGTTCACCCGAAAATGTACTTCCTTATGCAAAAGATTATGTTAGTATAACAGCAATTGGATTTCCTTTTCTAATTATTACAACGGGAGGAGGACATTTAATTAGAGCAGACGGAAGCCCTAAGATGACAATGATATGTAATCTTTCAGGTGCTATAATAAATGTCTTTTTAGATGCATTGTTTGTTCTAGGTTTTGGATGGGGAATGAGTGGTGCTGCTTGGGCAACAGTTATTGGACAAGTTTTTTCTGGGATTTTAGCACTTTCTTATTTATCAAATTGTAAGACAGTTAGTATAAAAAAGGAACATCTGCTTCCTAATCTACATTATTTGAAACGAATCATGTCTCTTGGTGCAGCGTCTGGAATCAATCAGATTGCCATGATGGCAGTACAAATAGTCTTAAATAATTCCTTGAAATATTATGGTGCAAGGTCTGAATTTGGAGAAGCAATACCTATTGCTAGTGCTGGAATAGTAACAAAAGTAAATCAGATGTTTTTTTCTGTTATTATTGGAATTGCACAAGGAAGCCAACCTATTGAGAGTTTTAATTATGGTGCAAAAAAATATGACCGAGTAAGAATGGCTTATTTTCTGGCTATTTCAGCGGGAGCTGTTTTGTCTATTCTTTCTTTTCTGACTTTTCAGCTTTTTCCTAGGCATATTATTTCTTTGTTTGGAGAAGGAAATGAAAGCTATTATAAATTTGGAACTAGTTATTTTCGGATTTTTTTATTTTTTACGATTGTCAATTTTATGCAACCAATCACTTCGACATTTTTTACTTCCATAGGTAAAGCATACAAAGGTATCTTTCTATCTTTAACAAGGCAAATTCTATTTTTATTGCCAGTTATGATAATTCTTCCTTTGTTTATAGGAATTGATGGTATCCTTTACTCGGGTTTAATAGCTGACTTTTTAGCTTTTATTGTTACAGTAATTATGATAACAATAGAATTACGAAATATGTCTAAATTAGAACAATAGGAAGATTTTTACATCTTCTTGATGTGAAGATAACTTGCATTGGTCTTGTATTAGTATCACCTTTAATATCCCTGATATGTGGGCTTATGTTTGATGTTGACAATATCACTAACTAGTAATATGAATGATAAATAAGGATGAATGAAAAAATAAATGTAGAAATAATTGAATTTACGGACCCAGCACGTACTTGGTATTGGGGAAGTGAGCCAATTCTTAGAAAACTTGAAGCAAATTACGCTGGAAACCTAGAAATCAGCTTTGTAATGGGTGGATAGTCATTGAGTAGAAACTTCAGAAAGACATGGGATGCCTTTGGAAATGGACATCTTATTTCAGTAAATGGAAATCCCTTAACATGTGACCCAGTGACAGGAGTATGTAACATATAATAAATGATTGGAGAAAACAAAATGATAAAAGAAAAAGGAAAAATAGAATTTCAATTAAAATGCCAAAACCCATTTGTAATAACTATGCATCACCTGCTGGTTGGAATATGTATCACGGAAAAGAAGTTCCAGGATTCCCAGCCCATCCACATAGAGGATTTGAAACTGTAACTGTGGTTTTACAAGGGACAGTTGACCATACCGATGGACTTGGTTCTTCAGGACGTTATGCTGATGGAGATGTACAATGGATGACAGCAGGAAAAGGTCTACAACATGCAGAGATGTTTCCTCTTGTAAAGAAAGAAGATAAAAATACCTTAGAATTATTCCAGATTTGGCTAAGCCTATATGGTGAAAATCGTATGTCAGAACCAGACTACAAAATGCTTTGGAACGAAGATATACCAAATGTAGAAAGGGTAGATGAGAATGGAAAACGTACAAAGATTAAAGTAGTTGCTGGTCAAGTAGATGGTAAAAAAGCTCCTTCACCCACACTACATTCCTGGGCATATGATCCTAAGAATAACCTATCGATACATTTGATTGAGATGGAGCCTGGAGCAAGCTATACGATTGCTGGAGTTTCTCAAACCCTAAATCGCTCTATATATTTTTATGAAGGAGAACAAGTTAAGCTAGATGATACTACGCTTGATAATAGAGAATATGCCTTCGTATCTGGTGAAAAGGATACGGTTATTACTAACATAGGTAAAAATACAGGAAAAATTTTATTGCTAGAAGCTGAACCAATGCCAGAAGCAATTATTGCCTATGGTCCATTTGTAATGTCCTCAGAAGAAGGAATTAGACAGGCTTACAACGACTATAGAGAAACAGAATTTGGTGGTTGGCCATTTCCAGATGCAGAAGCTTATCATAGCCCAGATCAGGTAAGGTATGCTAAATATGGAGATGGAAGGGTGGAGTATCCAGCTGAAAATGTAAAGTAAGAGAAAGATATCATCTAAATATTAGGCACCATAGAAGGGATGTATCAAAAAAATGAATAATGGAGAAAAGACAATTATAGTTTGGAATTTTGATAATAGTTATGCCCATTTACCTATCAGTTAAAAGGTTCTGGTAGAACACCCTATTCAAGGGGCGGAGATGGTAAGGCGGCTCTTGGACCTATGCTAAGGGAATATATTATTAGTGAAGCATTGAACGGACTTAAGATACCTACAACCCGTAGCCTAGCAGTTGTGACAACTGGTGAAAATATAGTTCGAGATACAATTCTTCCTGGGGCAATCTTAACTCGTGTGGCATCCAGTCATATTAGAGTTGGTACTTTTGAATACATTTCAGCATATGGAAGTGCTGAAGAATTACAGTCACTTACTGAATACACAAGTCAAAGACATTTTCCTAATATATCATCAGATGAAAACAAAGTTCTTTCATTAATTAAGAATGTTATAAAAAGGCAGGCTGAGTTAATTGCAAAGTGGCAACTAGTTGGCTTTATTCATGGTGTTATGAATACGGATAATATGGCAATCAGCGGAGAATCCATCGATTTTGGACCTTGTGCATTCATGGATATTTATGAACCTCAAACTGTTTTTAGTTCAATTGATACTTATGGTCGATATTCCTATGATAATCAGCCTAAAATTGCAATGTGGAATCTAGCCAGATTTGCAGAAACATTATTGCCACTACTTGATGATAATGAGGAAAAAGCATTAGAAATTGCGAATGAAGCTCTTTCAAGTTTTTCTCAATTATACGATGAGTTTTGGATGAATGGAATGAGAAGAAAACTGGGGATATTTCATAAAGAAGCGGAAGATAAATCGATGATTACAGAACTGCTTAGCATTATGAAAAAATATAAAGCTGATTATACAAATACATTTCGTGGATTAACTCTTAATGAACTATGTGGTATGGAAGTGTTTGCCAAAGATGAATTTATTTCTTGGAAAGAAAGATGGGAGGAAAGATTAAGGAAACAGCAGGAATCGAAAGATGAGTCCCTACAATTAATGAGATCGAATAATCCTTCTATTATTCCAAGAAATCATAGAGTGGAAGAGGCATTGCAAGCGGCAAATAAAGGGGATTATAGTGTGATGGAAAAACTTTTACAGGTCTTAAAAAATCCCTATGAATATTCCTCTGAACAGGATGAGTATTCCACATTACCTTCTTCGCCTACAAATTCTTATAGAACTTTTTGTGGAACCTAAATTAATAAAAGGTATTCCAAAAAACTGTTTATAATAAATTCAGATTATTTTTGGAGACAAATAAAGTTATAGCAATTAAAAACGATAGTTGGGCAGAGGGTTTAATGATGATTGGTGCAGTCAAAGGTTAATACGGAGGATATTATGACAAAAACAGAACTTCAAACAATATTTTTATCCATGCTAACCCCTTTACAATCTCATTATTCAGAGGGGAAAGCAGAATTGAATTTAGGGGCTCATACTGCAGGGTATGGAAATAAAATTGCAAATATGGAGGGCTTTTCTAGAGTTCTGTGGGGACTTGCGCCCTTTTTAGCAGGTGGTGGGCAAGCAGATGATTTTTTAGGTATTTACAAGACTGGTTTGGTAAATGGAACAAACCCATTCCATAAGGAATATTGGGGTGATTTAGGAGATAGAGATCAACGTATGGTAGAAATGGCTGCAATTAGTTTTGCCATCTTATTAGTGCCAGATAATAATTGGAACTTTTTTAATGTAATGTCTAATTTAGCCCTAAAAAGTGTGGGCTTTCCCTATAGCAGGGAAAGAATGGAGATAGCTATAGCTAAGTATGATTCTTTTTACTTAGGGAATGGCTGGTATTCAGATGGAAAAAGGCCACAAAAAGACTATTATGTATCCTTTGGTATCCATTTCTATTGCTTATTATATTCTAAATTTATGGAAGTTGAAGACCCGGATAGGTGTCATTTATATAAAGAAAGAGCAAAGGAATTTGCAAAAGATTTTATCTACTGGTTTGATGATGAGGGAAAAGCGTTACCATTTGGACGTTCTATGACCTATCGTTTTGCTCAGGCAGCATTTTTTAGTGCTTACATTTTTGCTGAAGTGGATTTAAGCAATGTAGGTGTAATTAAAGGCGTAATAAGTAGACATATCAAGTACTGGATGAGTCAACCAATTTTTGATAATGGAGATATTTTATCCATTGGTTACTGTTTTCCTAATTTGAATATGTCAGAAGGCTATAATGCACCTGGTTCTCCATACTGGGCATTTAAATTTTTTGTTTTGCTTTCCTTAGAGGATGATCATTTGTTTTGGACTACAAAAGAAGAAGATTTCCCAGAATTAAAGGAAACTTATACGATTCCAGAATGTGATATGGTAATGCAGCATAAAAAAGGTGAAGTAATAGCATTGACTGCAGGTCAATACCCTGTTGTACTCCAAACTCACTCTGCAGAAAAGTATTCTAAGTTTGCGTATTCGTCTAGATTTGGATTTTCAGTTCCCAGGTCTTATTTTACCCTAGAAGAATGTGCACCTGATAGTATGTTAGCATTTTATGTACATGATATGTATTATATAAGAAGAAAATGTATGGAATACAGTGTGTCCGTAGATATGGTATATTCTAAATGGAGTCCTGTAAATGGAATAGTGGTAGAAACTAAGATTATTCCTACAAAGGGAGGACATAAGCGTATCCATAAAATAACAAGTCAGTATGATTGTATAGCATATGATTGTGGTTTCTCTTATCCAAATACTGGACAGGTTAAAGCAGAAGAAGATAAGAAGTGTGCTCGTATAGCGGACGATCATGGATTTAGTAGTATAGCATCTTTGAATGGAGAAGGAAATGTTATTAAGGCAGCATCAAATACAAATTTGATATATCCTTTGACAATGATTCCAAGTATAAGATACAGTATTGAAAAGGGTGAGAATCTATTCGAATCTGAAATTACTACAGAATTTGACTCATGATAATTGGAGGAGAATGACTTATGAATGATACATTAAATAATGAACAAATAAATTATGTAAATCAAATATGGGATAAGGTCAAAGAAAAAGTATCAGCGGAGTGCGACCGCAATGGTTCCTTAATTCCTTATATACCAGTGGATGGCAAATATGAGGATATGGGCAAAAGTAATGTGAATTGGTGGACAAATGGCTTCTGGAGTGGAATTCTTTGGCAAATGTTTCATGGGACGGGTGATGTGAAGTACAAAGATATTGCAGAGCAAGTAGAAATAAGATTAGATGAAGCTTTAAACAACTATAATCTACTTGACCATGACGTAGGCTTTATCTGGCTTTGTGCATCTGTTGCAAATTATAAAACAACAGGAAGTAGGGAATCTAAAAAAAGAGGATTAGTTGCTGCTTCCATACTTTCTTCTAGATATAATGTCCAAGGCGAATTTATACGTGCTTGGAATGGAGAGGGTAGCCCTAGTATAATTATTGATTGCCTTATGAATTTACCATTACTTTACTGGGCTTCAGAAGAGGAAAAGGATCCTAGATTTTACTTTATAGGTAAGAATCACACAAATACAACACTTAAATATATAGTCAGAAAAGATGGTTCTTGTAATCATATCGTTGAATTAAATCCTAATACAGGAGAATTTGTAAACAATCCTGGTGGTCAGGGCTATGCTCAGGGATCTTCATGGTCAAGAGGCCATGCTTGGGCTATATACGGTATGGCACTTGCCTATAAATATTTAGGTGAACAGGAATGCTTAGATGCTGCAAAAAATGTAGCACATTATTTCATAGCAAATATTTCTTTGACGGACTATGTACCACTTATTGATTTCCGTTCCCCTAAAGAGCCAATATATTACGATACTACCGCTGGTGCATGTGCAGCTTGTGGTTTGTTGGAATTATCAAAATATGTAGATGAGTATGAACGTGAACTTTATATTCAAAATGCCTTTAAAATCTTGAAAGCCTTGGATGAAAAACATTGCGACTATTCATTAGAGATAGATGGAATACTAGGGTATGGTTCAGCAAGATATGATAGAGAAATAGATAGACATGTTCCCATCATATATGGGGATTATTTTTTAATAGAGTTAGTATTACGATTTTTAGATAAAGATTTTCCTATATGGTAAATAATCTAATTAAGTGCTAGTTGATTTCTATAAGTGCTATAATCAATAATCCAAATTGGATTAAAAAATCATATGTAACATACATAGGCAATTCCCCCTTTCTCAAGGTGATAGTATAACAGATTGCGGCAGAGACAGAGTTGGTGGAGATAATCTATTAGGTAATGGATATCCTAAAAAAATTGTCGAGTTATATGACACCTTATATCCGGGTCATAAAATAACTTTTATTAACAAAGGTATCTCAGGAAATCGTGTAGTTGATTTATTAGCTCGATATGATGAGGAATTTAAAGGACTTATTGCACAGGAATATTTAAAAACTTTAAAATAATTATACTCCGTAGGATGCGCACTTCGGCGTACAAAGTAGATGTCGCAAGCGAACGGCGAAGGCGCTAGAGTTTAATAGGCTTTAATTGCCCATCTTAATTTTGCTGAACGTGCGCGAGGGTTGGCATTGCATTCCTCCGCAGAGGGTCTGATTGCATTGGGTGAAATTTCTTTATAAATACCTTGCTTTAAGAAGTACTTGAATGATTTTTTTACAAGGCGGTCTTCCCCAGAATGGAAGGTAAGAATGGCAACTCTACCACCTGAAGCCAAGGCATCTGGGAGTTTCTCTAAGAAGTCAAATAAAACCTCGTACTCATGGTTTACATCAATTCGTAACGCTTGAAAACATCGTTGACAAGTTTTCTTAATATCATCCTTTCCTATATTAGAACTAGATGATAAGGAATCAGAAATAACTTCTTGTAAATGTTTAGTTGTTGTAATTTTATTACCTTTTCTTATTTCGGAAACAATTGCTCTTGATATCAGTTCTGCATTTGGCTCATCTGCATTTTCTATTAACATTCCTTTTAACTCATCTTGAGTGATGGATTGCAAACGTTCGGCAGCAGAGATGCCTTTCTTAGGATTTAAACGTAAATCTAAAGGACCATCTGTTTTAAAAGAAAAGCCTCTTTCTGGATTATCTATTTGCATAGAAGATACTCCTAGGTCAGCTAAAACAAAATCAAGTGGACCAGAATCATTTATTACTTGATCAATGCTGGAAAAGTTCATTTGAAGAGTTGTAAAAATATCTTCACCATATCCCAAGTCTTTTAAACGTTGTTTGGTTTTAGGCAATTCGATAGGATCCACATCAGTTGCATACAAATGTCCTTTCCCATCGAGAGATTTTAACATCTCTAAAGAATGCCCGCCATAACCTAAGGTGGCATCCAATCCGATTTGACCAGGTGCGATTTGTAAGAAATCTAATATTTCATCGACACAAATAGAAAGATGCATTCCAGCAGGCGTATTTCCTTTTTCTTTCACTCTTTTTACGGTGTCTGCGTATTTTTCTGGTTGCAATTCCTTGTACTTTTCTTTATAAGATTTTGGATGTGTTCCTTTATAACGTACACGACGCTTATGTGGTTGATTTGTATTTTCATTGTTATTTGAATTCATTTTGACCGCCTTTAAATTTAATAAAATCATATTATCAAATATAGTATGTAAAAGCAAATGAAGTAAAGTTGAAAATTAAGTTCTTGTTGATTTCAATAGGTGCGTATGTTATTATCCTTATAATAGAGTAGTACTAAAGTGCTACATGCAAATTCATAGGTCAAATCAGATAACCGATTTCCTTGGTGAGGGACCGGTTATCTTTTGCCTTTACTAATTATTGTAAAGTGGCGATTTTGACTAGAGAAACAGAGGAATGTAAAGAAAATGAAATTTAAATCAAATAGTGTATATCAAATTTCTGTATTTATAGTGGTACTTTTAACATGTCTAGCTGTCATTTATCTTCACCTTTACTCTTATGAGGAAACCCAGAAGATTTATTTATCCCAAACAGAAAAAGTGATTTTAAACATAAAAAAAGATTTTCTTAGAGACACAGTTAATAATATTTTTTTAGAAATTGATGGTATAAGAGAAACAAGAGGTGCAATCTATAAAAGAAATACAGAAAACAGATTAAAACGATTTCAAGAAGAGCTAAATCTTTCTGAGGAAGAGTTTATTGATTTTTTTATAACAAGATTTGAAGATGATATAAATGCGAATATGTGGACAGCATTTTTATGGGATGATTCAAGCGGTAAAGTGTTATATGATTCTTCAAATTTATATAGAGAAAATTTAGAGGAATCATTAGAAAACATCAAATCTTTATTATCTTCTGTTGAGCTAATTAATAAAGGTAACATAAAGGGAGTATTTGGTGTTAGTAAAACATATATAGATGAATCGGTAAAACAAGAAGTGGCAGAGATGTTAAGAGGACGAAAATTCTCTAATGATTCCTATATCTGGATAAATGAGGTGATAAACTATGAAGGTGGTAAAAATTATGCCATTCGAAGGGTTCATCCAAATCTAGTTGAAACAGAAGGAATCTATTTGTCTACTGATGCGCAAGATATAAAAGGGAATCTGCCCTATCTAATAGAATTAGAAGGAGTGAAAGAAAAAGGGGAAATTTTCTATTATTATTACTTTAAGGAATTAAATAGCTTGATAGTTTCGGAAAAAATATCCTATGCAAAGTTATATAAAGATTATAATTGGATCATTGGTATGGGAGTTCATTTGAATGATATAATTGAAAATACAGAGCAAATAAATAATGAAATTGATAATTTGTCTAGTGAACATTTTATCCGATTACTAAAATTACTTTTTACCATTTTATTATTCGGTTTTACAATATTATATTTTATTAATAAATTAGGCTGGTATTCTTCTACAAGATTTTTAGTAAATGAGTTGAATCTAGATACGCTTACAAAAGCATTTAGTAGAAGATATGGAGAGATGAAACTAAAGAAGTTTTTTAAAGAATATAAATTATCAAAAGATACACCCGCTATTATGATGTTTGACGTTGATGATTTCAAATCAATAAATGACAAATATGGTCACAAAGCAGGAGATTTAGTTCTTGAAGAAATTGTATATAAAATTAACTATGTAATTAGAAGTTATGATATGTTAGTCCGCTGGGGAGGAGACGAGTTTTTGGGTATTTTTCCAGGATTAAAAAAAGATTATCTTATGAGTTTTGGAAATAAAATATTGACAGAAGTTTCATCATTGCAGATCCCTTTTGAAGATGAGCTAATAAAAGTAACTGTTTCAATTGGATTTTCTTCTTTTGAGGAAACTGATATAGACTATAGTGCTGCTATAAAGAGGGCAGATGATGCATTGTATAGGTCGAAAGCTCAAGGTAGAAATAAAGTGAATATAATATAAGCAAAAAGACCCTGAAGGTCAGAACCTTCAGGGTCTTTGCATTATGTCATTATAACAAATAAGGATCATCCATTGGTTCAATAAATTTCTTAGGATCGTAATCTGTTTTTATTTCTTCTTGATTTGCTATTTTAGAAATATCCTTAGATGGTACGTTGAGTTCAGGATGTTTATTATTTGCATTATAATTATTTGTTCCTGAATTTCTTTCTGGAAAATTTAAATCTACATCAGCAATACTAATATGTAATGCTTCAGCTACGCCCTTTCCATATTCAGGATCTGCCTGATAGCAGTTATTAATATGTCTATGTTTAATCTGTAAGGTAGAATCACCCATATTTCTTGCTGTATTAGCATACAGAACGCGCTTTTGATCTTCTGTCATTGCACGATATAACATACCTGTTTGTGTATAATAATCATGGTCATCTTCTCTAAAGTCATATCGATATGCGTCACCAGCTTTTTGCATTGGCTCTTTCAAATCAAAGTTATCCGTCCAATTTCCATAACTATTTGGTTCATAATGGTTTTCAGAGCCTAAGTTTCCGTCTGTTCTCATAAAACCGTCACGATGGAAGGAGTGAGGATTTTCCACACCTTTAGGAGAGTTTACAGGAATTAGATGGTGATTAACTCCTAAGCGATAACGAGCGGCATCTCCATAAGAGAAAAGCCTTCCTTGTAACATTCTATCTGGAGAAAAACTAATTCCAGGCACTATGTTAGCAGGAGTAAATGCAGATTGTTCCACATCTGAAAAATAGTTGTTTGGATTTCTATTTAACTCAAAAACACCTACTGGAATTAAAGGGAAATCCTTTTTATACCAAACTTTTGTAAGATCAAATGGATTATATGGCATGTTTTCTGCTTGTTCTTCCGTCATTACTTGTATGTACATATTCCATTTTGGATAATTTTCTTTTTCGATTGCTTCATATAAATCTCTTTGGTGACTTTCTCTATCAGAAGCAATTACTTTGTCAGCCTCTTGATCAGTTAAGTTTTGAATACCTTGTTGAGATCTAAAATGGAATTTAACCCATACTCTTTCGTTCTTATCATTTATCATAGAATAAGCGTGGCTAGAAAAACCATGCATATATCTGTAAGAAGAAGGGATTCCCCTATCACTCATTACAATTGTTACTTGATGAATCGCTTCTGGTAGAGAAGTCCAAAAATCCCAGTTTGTATTAGGACTTCTCATATTTGTTCTAGGATCCCTTTTAATTGCGTGATTTAAGTCGATAAACTTAAGTGGATCTCGGAAGAAAAATACTGGAGTATTATTTCCTACCATATCCCAATTACCTTCTTCTGTATAAAACTTAAGAGCAAATCCACGAATATCTCTTTCAGCATCAGCAGCGCCTCTTTCTCCGGCTACTGTGGAAAAACGAGCAAACATTTCTGTTTGTTTTCCTATTTCAGAAAAAATCTTTGCTTTTGTATATTGAGTAATATCATGAGTTACTGTAAAAGTACCAAATGCAGCAGAACCTTTTGCATGCATTCTTCTTTCTGGTATTACTTCTCGATCAAAATGAGCCATTTTTTCCATAAACCAAACGTCCTGCATTAATAATGGGCCTCTTTGTCCAGCTGTCATAGAATCTTGATTACTTGCAACGGGTGCACCTGCCGCGGTCGTCAAGTCTTTCACGTAACCGGCTCTGTCATTCTTGCTAGCTAAATTTTCCCCTAATCCATTTTTAGACATGGGATGATTATTTTTTGAGTTATTTTCTTTCATTTCTTACCTCCTTATGGTAAATATTCAGAATATAGACAAAAAGTATTTGAATTATACATTAGTAATAATGGTAATCTCTACTGTTATCATAAGTGCTTTTCCAAGAAAAGTCAATAAATAGATTTCATTGATATGTGAGCCAAAAAGGCCATGCATAAAGTAATATAAAAGTTGAGCGCATTGATTGCTTTCAGTTTTCGAACACGGAAATTTTCAAACTGAAAGACCTGCTTTTTACAACGAAAGTATTCTTCGATGCGCCACCTAAGCATCATAGGATGTTCAGTAATGCCATAAACAAGAACCAGATAAATGTGTCCATTTGTTATGATAAAGAAGTTTTCTTTTTGCAGTAAGGCGGATTACATAATGTGCATCAGTAGCATTGCTTTGATAATCTACCATATAATCACCAGTGAAATATAATGTTCAATTTCTCGTTTCAAGGTGTAAGTATTTGTGGTAGAATTAAACATAAGGAGTCCTCTCTTTTTTTTGTTTAGTTGGTTATTGCTTTGACACTCTAATTATGCCAAACAAAGAGCTAGGCTTACTTGCACTAGCACTAGGATTTTACTACAGATACAGGAGTTGTTTTAATGAAGAGATTGATTATCGGGATTTTTGCACATGTAGATGCTGGGAAAACTACTTTAGCAGAAAGTATTTTATATGAAACAGGAAGCATTCGAAAATTAGGTCGTGTAGACCATAAGAATGCTTTTTTAGATACCTACGAGCTAGAGCGTGCAAGAGGAATTACTATCTTTTCGAAACAAGCTGAAATTAAGACAAAAGATATGGAAGTTACACTATTAGATACTCCAGGGCACGTAGATTTTTCAGCTGAAATGGAACGAACCATACAAGTATTAGATTATGCAATATTGGTTATAAGTGGTAGTGAAGGAATACAAGGGCATACAGAAACTCTCTGGAGATTATTGGATATCTACCAAATTCCGACTTTTATTTTTATAAATAAAATGGATATAGGTGGAACAGATAAAGGTCTCCTTACACAAGAACTTAAAATAAAGTTTCATGAGGGCTGTGTGGATTTTGCAGAAGAACATGCAGATAGTAAAGCGTGGATGGAAAATTTAGCTTTATGTCATGAATCATTACTTGAAGAATATATGGAACACCACATAATAAAAAAAGAAACAATACAGAATTTTATTGCTAGAAGAAAGATTTTTCCATGCTTTTTTGGCTCGGCACTTAAATTAGAAGGAGTAAGTGAATTTGTAGAAGGACTTTCCCACTATACAAAATCGAGAGTGTACCCCAATGAGTTTGGAGCAAAAGTTTATAAAATTAGTCGTGATGAGCAAGGGAATCGCCTGACCTATATGAAGATTACAGGTGGAAGTTTAAAGGTAAAAATGCTATTGGAAAATTCCATAGCGGGATGGGAAGAAAAAGTGGATCAGATTAGGATCTATTCTGGAACAAAGTATGAAAGTATAGAGGAAGCCCATGCGGGTGTGGTTTGTGCTGCTATTGGTTTGAGCAAAACCCGCCCAGGGGAAGGTTTGGGTATAGAGGCGGTTTCTGAGATACCAATTCTTGAACCTATTCTTCATTATCAAATTATTCTACCAGCAGATTATGATAGCACTCTTATGTTTGCAAAATTACGTATTTTAGAGGAAGAAGATCCTCAACTTCAGGTGGTATGGTCAAAAGAGTTACAAGAAATCCACGTAAAATTAATGGGAGCAGTGCAGGTTGAAATTCTGAAAAGTGTCATTTTAGAGCGTTTTGGTGTGGAAGTTGAATTTGGTCCAGGCAATATCGTATATAAAGAAACCATAAAAGAGTCTGTGCTTGGAGTGGGACATTATGAACCGCTTAGACATTATGCAGAAGTACATTTACTATTAGAGCCAGGTGAATTAGGAAGTGGACTGGTTTTTGAATCAACATGTAGTGAGGATATTTTAGATAAGAACTGGCAAAAACAAGTGTTGTTTCATTTGGAAGACAAAGAGCATGTGGGTGTATTAACTGGGTCACCAATTACAGATATGAAGATTACCTTAATTACAGGACGAGCACATTTAAAGCATACAGAAGGTGGAGATTTTAGACAGGCAACTTATAGAGCCGTAAGACAAGGTCTAAAAAAAGCAAAGTGTGTTTTACTTGAACCATATTACAATTTTAAACTAGAAATCCCTCAGGATACGGTTGGAAGGGCTATGTCTGACATTAGTCGGATGCATGGAGACGTTTTACCACCTATAGTAGAAGATGAGATGGCAATCCTTACTGGATCAGCACCAGTAGCAACGATGCAAGGTTATCATTTAGAAGTAATTACTTATACAAAAGGTAGAGGGAAATTATTTTGTAGTTTAAAAGGATATGAGCCTTGTCACAATGAAGATGAAGTCATTGAACGTACTCTTTATGATAGTGAAAGAGATTTGGATAATCCTACAAGTTCTGTTTTTTGTTCTAATGGTGCGGGATTTGTAGTTTCTTGGGATAAGGTTTCTGAGTATATGCATTTGGAAAGTGGTTTGGAGCCTGAAAAGATAGAAGAAAAAGAAGAAGTAAAACCACTCTATGAGAAGCCTGTTGCAAATACACTCAACAGAAAATACAGTGGTTCTTTAGCTGAAGATAAAGAACTAGAGAAGATTTTTGTTCAGACCTTTGGTGAGATAAAGCAGAGGAGTGTTCCAGGGCATACTAGTTTTGGTTATGAAAAAAAGAAAAGCAATGTAAATAGTGAAAAGAAATATGTTAGTAGTAATAAGCCTCCAACTGAAGACTATTTACTAGTAGATGGATATAATATTATTTTTGCTTGGGACGAGCTAAGTGAACTTGCAAAAGATAATATTAATGGGGCTAGATATAGGCTTATGGATATTTTAAGTAATTATCAGGGCTTTAAGAAATGTAATCTGATATTAGTATTTGATGCCTATAAGGTAAAAGGAGGAGTGGAGAAGGTTGAAAAATATCACAACTTAAATGTAGTTTATACGAAAGAAAAAGAAACTGCAGATGCTTATATTGAGAAAACCACCAAAGAAATATCCAAAGATTATAATGTTACGGTAGCCACTTCAGATGGTCTTGAACAACTTATTATTATGGGATATGGTGCATTGAGACTTTCAGCTCATGATTTTAAGAAAGAAGTTGATCAAGTAAATGAAAAGATACGAACAGAATACTTAGAGAAATTTCCTAAAAACAGAAACTTTTTAGGTGAAATGCTAGATGATAAGCTATCAGATTTTGAGAAATAACAGGAGGAAAGTATGTTTCAAGTTAAGACAGCAACAGGATGTCCTTTTCATTCAAATGAATTGTTAAAGGAAAATAGAAAACTAAATATAGTTGAATTTGGAGCAGGAATAGATAGCTCTCCAGTAGAAAATACTCGAGCTATAAACGAGGCGATTAAAAAAGCTCATGAATTAGGTGGTGCAACGGTTGTAATACCTGAAGGAGACTTTAGAATATATACAATTCATTTAATGAGCGATGCTAATTTATACTTAAGCCAAGGAAGTGTTCTTCACGCGGCTAAAACGGATATAAAAAACTCTTATGAATTACAACAGGGTGAAGGCGGAAATTATGAAGAACCAGAAGTGAACTTGTATGCAGGATTACAAGATCACGGACATACTTATTTTGCAAATAGTTTAATTTATGGGCGAGAAGTTAAAAATGTAATGATATATGGTCCAGGATTAATCGACGGAAGTTTTTTGAATGATAAAGGCGAACTAGAGCATGTTCTAATGGGTGGTGATCCATATGAGCCTAATTTGCGTACGCAGCCAGGACATGATGGAGAATGGTTTGGAAATAAGGCAATTGCTTTAGATAAATGTGAAAATATTGCACTCTGTGATTTTTCTATTGTTGCTGGAGGACACTTTGCCATAATAGCAACCAGTGTTATTAATATGTTTGTAAATCACATTTTATTGGATACAAATAGGGATGCTTTTGATGTAGACTGTTGTCAGAATGTTACTATTTTAAACTCTACTTTTAATTCTTTGACAGATGACGCGATTGTTATGAAGGCATCCTATGGAGGCGGTATTTTTATGCCTTTAAAGAATGTATTAATAGAAGATTGTAAAGTGAGCGGTTATGATATGGGCTCTGTTTATTCAGGTGAATATACCACAGATAAGTTAATCGCCACAGACCGCTGTGGTCCAACTGCTCGAGTAAAACTTGGTACAGAATCTACTTGCGGCTATGATAGGGTTACTGTTCGTCGAGTAGAATTTAAGCGCTCTAGAGGATTTGCACTAGAAGCCGTTGATGGGTCAGATTTAAGTAATATTTTATTTGAAGATTCAACATTAGA